>JBJERD010000139.1:0-21545 GCA_051882095.1 Oscillospiraceae bacterium | reverse complement strand
TGGCGTACTTCAATGGAAAGGCGGTGTGAGATATGGTCGATAACAAAAAGCTTGGTGAGCTTGAATCTCTCGTGAGAAAAAGAAGTGGACTTAGTATTCGTGAAGCACTTGCTCGCTTTTATTCTTTTCTTTCACCTGAAGAGACAAAAATCTATGAAAAAGAGGTCGATCATCTTCTTGAAACTCTTGGCGTAGAAGTCGATCTTCCGTTCTGATTCATGAGAGTGAACTTGCTCATTTTTGAGCAAAACTTATGAGCAGATTTTCAAAAAATGTAATGCAGATTTCCGCTGCACTTACGGTCACGATTTCTGAATCGTGTACCCACATTTTTCGGCTGCTCCGTCAGCCGATCAGCCTCGCAGAGCCACAATAGCATTTTTGATAGTCCTATCAGACTGTCGAAAGTGCTTTGGGGTTACTGGCGGCGCACCGCAAGTAAAATTCCGGCTCTCCGAGCCGTTTGGTTTGCCGATCTCCGTATCGTTGCAAGCCAATTGCCCGTCAGGGCTTTGCATCAGCAATTCCCCTCGTAAGAGGATTCAGATATAAATATAGAGGAGACTTACAATGTGTAAAAAATCTATCTCGATGTGTCAGGGTAAAGGCAGCCTGTCGCATAACAATCGGGATTTCACTGCCAAGAATATTGACAGCTCACGCACTGCGGACAACATCGTTTTTGTTCAGCAGGACTTGGGTGAAGTTTATCATCTGCTTTTTGGTGAAGCGATAGAGAGATATAATGCTCGCCAGAAAAGAAATGACCGCCGTATTCCAGACTACTTTCAACACTTGTTCAACCGTCCGCCCTCGGCAAGCGTTATCACGGGAGCGAACAAGCAAAAGAGCTTCTATGAGGACTTAGTGCAGATTGGCACGAAAGACGATACAGGTGTCGGCTCTCCCGATGCAGAGATTGCTATCGCGTGCCTGCGTGAATACATGGAGGGCTTTCAGGAAAGAAATCCAAATTTCCATATGTTCAATGCTGTGATGCACCTCGATGAAGCCACTCCGCATTTACATATTGACTATATCCCCGTAGGGCATTTCGGCAATGGTATTGATACCCGAAATGCTATGGCGAAAGCTCTCGAAGAAATGGGGCATGGCAAAGGTGCAAATGCTATCAACCGCTGGCGGTTAGCTGAATGGGAAGTTCTGCACCAGATATGTCAGGCTCATGGTATCGAGATCTCAGAGCCGAAGAAGTCAAGAGGGTATAGCTACACCACGCAGGAGTATGGAGAGTATAAAGATAAGATCAGAGAGCTTGAAGCTGAAAAAGCTCAGGCTTTGACCGAACGAGATGAAGCCCGTGCAGAGCTTGAAAAGGCAGCTAAGAAAAAGGTTAAGCTCGATGAGATCGAGAGCATTGAAGCCAAAGAGGCCATGTTTGGCAAAAAGGTCACACTCTCAAAAGAGGATTATGACAAGCTGAACGATACTGCTAAGAAGTATGTGGCTATGGAGAAGAATATCAAAAAGCTGAAAAAAGAACGTGACGCTGCCGCGCAGGAGTGTGACAAGCTGAAAAAGAAATATGATTCTACTTCTGCGGAGCTTGCTGCCTACAAGAAGAAAGAGGACGAAAAGCGATACATCACCCGTGACAAGCTGAAAGCAGAAAATCAGCGTATCTCAGACCGTGAAAAGCTCCACAAGGCAAGGTCGTTTATATCAGCCTGCGGACTGTCGGAGGATTTTGCCCGGTTTAAATTCAAAAAAACAAGGAATACAGAGTTAGAATAAAAGAAGAAAGTTTATGGCATACCCGAAGAAGATACCTCAGATCCCTTGACAATGGCAAAATATTGCGCTAATATGATAGATGTACAAGGGTATGTCATAAATTTCAGGAGGTAATTTATGGCTACTATCAGGAAACGTGGTGACAGTTATTCTATCAGGGTAAGCTGCGGCTACGATACAAATGGAAAACACAAGGAACAGGCAATGACATGGAAGCCTGAACCGGGTATGACAAAAAGACAGATCGAAAAGGAGCTTCAAAGACAGGCTGTGCTTTTTGAAGAATCAGTTGCACACGGCTACAAAACAACGGCTGTCAAGTTTCAGGAGTTTGCAGAGGAATGGTTTGAGGAATATGCAAAGCTCAATCTTCGCAGTACCACCTATGAGCGAATGAGACAGCTTACACACAGAGTTTATCCGGCTATCGGTCATCTGCGTATGGATAAGATCACGGCAAGACAGCTTCAAGGCTTTGTGAATTCTCTTGCCAAAGAGGGTGCCAATGAAAAGACGGGCAAACCTCTTGCACCTAAGACTATTCGTCACAATCTCAGCTTCATAAGTGATGTATTCAGCTATGCTGTGAAAATGGACTTGCTGTCAGATAATCCATGCAGAAAAGTGACTATCCCGAAAGGTGAGGTCAAGGAAAAACCGATATACTCTCAGGAGGAAATGGAGCTGCTTCTTACAAGGATAAGTGGTGAACCGACCAAATACAGAGCTTTTTTCTTTCTGATAGCGTACAGCGGATTTCGCAGGAGTGAGATGCTCGGTCTGGAATGGAAAGACATCGACTTCGAGAACAACATCATCAGTATCAAGAGAACGAGCAACTACACGGCAGAGCGTGGCATCTACACCGACACCACAAAGACAAAACGCTCTCAGCGTGTGCTGAAGATTTCACCTTACATCATAGGTATTCTCAAAGAACTGAAAGATGAACAGGACGATGAAGCACTTCGTCTTGGTGACAAGTGGGTAGAAACGGACAGGCTGTTTGTAAAGTGGAACGGCGAACCTATGAACAATCAGACACCCTATGGCTGGCTGAAAGAGTTCTGCGAGAAAAACGAGCTGCCTTTTTATGGCATACATAGTTTCCGTCACTTTGCCGCTTCGGCTTTGATCTCGGCAGGGCTTGATGTAACAACGGTTTCGGGCGCATTAGGACATTGCAATTCAGGAACGACTTTGAATGTGTATTCCCATATGTTCCAGAACGCACAGGCAAGAGTGGCAGAGGCTATGGACGGAGCTTTTTCTTTCCTGCCTGCACAGGATAACACTTAAAAAGCTTTGTCCGCTGAAAATATCCGAATAGCGGACAAGCAGCGGACAAACGCTAATTTCAGTATAAAAGAAAAACTCGGAAACAACGTATTTACGCTGTTTCCGAGAATGTTGAATGTGTTATCTGCATAAAATAGATATTCTTTCGCAGCGGTGCATTGATATAGCAAAAATAAAATTCCTATTACGATGTAAAACTACCTTCTATCCGAAGATACTCACGCCTATGTTAATTATCTCGGTTTTCGCAACCTTTACAAATATTCACATAAGAGATGAAACAAATATGACGTAGGCAAGTCATTTATTGAAACCATGTGTTTTGTTTTTCATAATAAACTTACCTCAAATTTTAGTGGGAATTATTCCATTTACCCAGTTCGTATTCAGAACAAAAAATTACAATCAATCTATTGTAGCTTTAAGTATTGCATGGTCAGGCATCCCTTTCGGTTTATTAGCAGACTCAGCTGTTACATTATTGTACCCTGCATGCTTAAGAAAACCCCAGTCATATTCAACCGTGATGTTCTGATCGATATTGGTGATCAGATGGTCAAGTTGAACTCCTTTTCCATCCGGCATAACATAAGAATAACCGTCTATTCTATTACTATTATACCGGGGTGTATGGATATGATAGCCGTTTTTTGCCGTCTTGGGAAGTTTTGTATTACTCGTTTTGTTCCACTTGTCTGCCCAGAATGCGTTGAAATCACCGACACATATAACATTATGCTTTTGTTCAGACAAGTAATCATCTAAGGCTTCAAACTGTTTTGTCTGGTAATCTTCCTTTGTTTTGGTGATGTCACATTTAATTCTTACACCAATTATTGATAACGGCTTATTGTTCCAATTGACTTTTATTTCATAGAAATTCGGCAAGTCTTTTCCTTTCAGCACATCATTTCCGTTTTTTACTGTAAATTTATTATAATCAAAAGTATCTTCGAAATTAAACGAACATGACTTTAATGCGATTAATATTCCGTTATTTTTTGTGGCAGTTGATAAAAACCAATGATAATGGTTTTTTTCTAATACATCAAAGTAATGTTCAATACCTCTTGCCGCAACAAATTCTGTTAATACGATACAATCAGGCTGCTCTCTGACAATCTCATCAATAACCCAATCTAAAAGCTTATAACCGTGATTACTGGGGATTGTTGCCGCCATTCCAATATTCCATGCACATACTTTCATACGTTTCTTATCCTTTCTCTTATATAATTTAACTACAACTTTCAATGAATATCTCCGCAAATAGAAATACTAATAAATTATTCCTTTCTAGGTGCGCTCGCGCCAAAACGTTCCCGTCTGCGATAGATCCCTTTACTTTCATATATACGTCGTACATACTTCTTATAGTCTATTATATACCTTTTTGAAGAAAAACTCCAATACAATTCTTGTATAGTTTTCAGAATCAGAAATCACTTGTCCTGATACTGCTCGTCATAGGTTTTTTCCATTCTTTTGTTTATAATATTCTTCTTCGATTTCAGACAGACGTTGAATAAAATTACCCTTGTTCAAGATTTGAATCCAATTAAATGTAACCTCACAATTGTCTATCCCGTCAAGCATCCTTCTTAATTCAGAATAGTACTCCTCCTTACAGACAAGATGATTACCGAATTCAAGATAAATATGCTTCCAACCGGGATTGATCACCGTGCCCTCCTCACTTATTTCGCCAATAGCTATCTCTCTTACAGAAAATCGTTCATGCTTCATGGGCCCATCAAATCTGCATCCATTTATACCTGAGAAATTCTTTTTTATCTCCTCCCAAATAGATTCATCAGATAATAAGTTCAGTATAAAACTTTCACCATTCTTTTTTAAGCAAGTAAGTGTTCCGTTTGGACCCATAGCGCCTATTTCACTCATCATATAAACAATTACATCCTCAAATTCTTTACATAGTTCCACTATTTTCACCTTCCATTACAAAATTTTAAAAGTTCATCGGAATTCACCGGTGGATCTCTTTAATTCTTTCTCAGCCTTATTTACTTATCTGAGAGATTCTTTATTCTTAGTATCCACCTTAATAATTTCAAACAGTCTTTTATTGCATAGGTATACTCGACTTCATCATATGCAGTTTTTCCTTTTTGTGCTATCATGCACCTCCTAATATTCCGGTCCTGGTATAGGCTTGCCCATCAGCTCATGGTCTATAGCAACTTTTGTTGCAGTAAAATAATCCAAATCTCCATGAATATAAAACACTACAGCCTTACATACATCAGCTATCTGTTGAGTGCCAAAATTAAGTATATGATTCATGGATTCATAAAAATGTTCTTCCAAAAGCTCATAACGAACCAAGCATCCGTTAAAAATGTCACCTTTTTCATCATCAAAAATAAATGAGTGTTCATAGAGTGAATTACAATCATATGCCAAGTGCATGTTCAAATAGTTTACTATTCGAGCGGCTCTTTTTGCTTCCTCCTCGTTGTGAACGACAGGCTGACAGTAATATGACTGACAATATAAGTGCTCATCATTAAATCGAATGCTTGTTTCAATATAACCGCCTATAACTTCAGGAAAACAAGCACATAAATACAAAGTATCCGAATCCGTTATTCCCATTTGCTGGGGGTCTTCGTTTATAAATTTATATTCAATGAAATTTCTCTTAAAATAATCTATAACTTTCTTCTTTGCCTGAAACTTATTCATATAATTCTTCTCCTTTGCTCAGAGTTTACGAAAATTCCCTCAAAAGTAACTCTGTTGATATTTACTTACTCGAAAAACAACATCAATGCGAATCGTTAAAACGAATGCTTCATCATTCCTGGCATTGTTGCCAGGAATGAGAAGTAAACGCTCCATTTCTATGCTAATGCATGACTAAGCACTTTTATGATAAAAGGATAAGTGCATCCTCTGCTTTCATCCTTGAATCCAAGACCTAAATCGACTATATGTTTAATTTTTCTATAATCATCTGTTCCGACTTTTAATTCCTGCCTAAGCGTATATGCTATGGGGTCCTTTTCCTTTCCGGCTTTGGCACACTTTTTCCAATCAGCGCTAAAATCTTTATCCAAAATTCGTTCAATAAGACTTGTTGATTTATTCACAGTAATGCCTTCCTGTTCCAGTCTATCAAGAAAAGCCTTACGTCTTGTGCGATTCCATGGAATAATACACAGATCGAGACCGTCGTATCCGGAAGCGTACTTCTTATAAGGGCCATACTGCAAATATGGGTGCTTCTTTATAATCGTATTAGTTTCCATTTTCTTGCGAGATTCAAGGCTTTCAGCCTCCCCAACAATATGAATATGAAACTTCATCTTCCCAGTCTCAAGCTCTAACATTTTTACACCTGTGTGATATTCCGTATCTCCTCCTAACCATCTATGCAGATGTTCCTTAAGCCTATCTGAGAGGCTCCGATCGTGCTCTTCGTCAGCTCCGGCTTCGCCTGCATACATGGGAATTAATTTGTTCTCAACCTTGACAGAAACAAGGTATGTACCTTTCTTATTTCCGTTATCTGAAGACAGAATCTTCTCGGGATCGTCTACAAAATTCTTGACCAAGGTCGAATAATTCTCGGTCCACCATTTTTCTACATAATCAAAAGTTGCCATTTTAAAATTCCTCCTTAAAAAAATCAATTGTTCATTCTGCTTTATTAACGAAACAATCATACAATCGGCAGAAAATGATTACCCTCTAATACCGACATTTTACAACGCCCTGACCATAGTAAAAGGAGTGTTCCTGTCATAGCCGTGAATGTCGCTCGTGGCAAATATCAGCATATTATTTCTCCGCCTATTTGTTAATTGTAACGTATTTATCCCACATACTTTTCACTTGAAACTGTTCCAAATCTTTATATTTTTGAAACACTTCATTATCAGTCAACATTCTATAAAGTCTTTCGTCAATTCTCTCGTTTTCAAAAAAAATCATGTTATTAATTTTACCGCAGATTTTGCAGTATTGTGCTTTATGTGGGTGGTTTTCCTCATCGACCAACAAACAGTCCTCATATTGATGTTTGTGGTCCGACTTATTGGCCGACTTAGATTTTGATGATTTTTTCTTTATGTATTTAGGGATTTCATCATAATTCTCCATTTGATTCACCTCTTTTGATTAAGCATATCTTCTTAGTCAATTCAATATGAATTTTCCTGCGACAGATACATTGCTTCTTTTAAGGCAGATGTAAGTAAATCAGAAATACATCTCCTTCATCGTTTCAAGACAAAGAACACCCAGCCTGCCGCCGAAGCCCAACCCGCAGTCAACATCAATGCCGGTGCCTTCTCGGTATATACTATACGCCTTGTCATCGTTTAACAGAAATGTGGGCGTGTGTCCGACGATAACAGTGCATCCAAAATCTCTGTCATAGTTATGTCCTCCGAACAGAACTTCCTCTTCACCCATATATTCTAGATATTCCATGTCCTCCGGAGCTTTGGCGTGTGCCATAAAAAACTCTCTGCCGTTTATGGTTATGCACTTGTAAATGGGAAGCTTGTCAATAAAACCAATTATTTCCTTCTGCTCTTTTTTGGTCAACGAAATAAATTCTCTAAGCGTCTGCTCCTGTCCGATATCGCCTAATCTAAGACTATCTCCTATAAGCTTCTCCATTTCAAGCATGTCATAGAGATAATAAAGCTCCGTGAGGTCTTCAAGCATCATAAGTTCATGATTTCCTTTCAGCATATGAATATTCGGACTTTTCATGATAGTTTTTAAAACAGCAAGACCTCCGCCCCTGTTTATCGCATCGCCGATAACATAAACGCTGTCATCTGGCTTTATACTGTTCAGAAAAGCATTGAACGGCTCAATACAGCCATGAATATCAGAACAAACGTATGTCATAGATCTACCCCCTTTTCTTTCCTTTTTTTAAATGCTTTTGAGTATAAACTACCCCGTTTTCATTTTCACTTCCGAGCTTTCCGTAAACATTCCACAA
Organism: Oscillospiraceae bacterium; assembly: GCA_051882095.1. Taxonomy (GTDB): domain Bacteria; phylum Bacillota; class Clostridia; order Oscillospirales; family Ruminococcaceae; genus FB2012. Next base: position 13,507 of record JBJERD010000139.1, on the reverse strand, counting down.
ATCAATGTTCCAGTAATTCGCGTCTGTTTCAAACTGTAAGAATGAAGTGAACTCTTTTGTTATATTTGCGACTGCATTACTTACATCTTCACCATTGATAATAGGTGTCATTGATGATTCATGAAGCAGATAGCGGAATTTGCCGTATGAGCGGCTTACATCGTATTCGATCAGAACAGGGTTTTTATACTTTTCTGCAAAAGGACCCTCTATCTCGTATCTGAGGACCTTCTCCGGTACAACAGCAGGATAATCCGGATTTCCTTCTTCACTATTGCTGCAAAGTATCCAGTATTGGCGAATGAGTAAATAAATGAGTGCCTGTTTTATCGATTCCTTATCTTTCATAGAAACTCCTTTATGGTCGTAATAACTATACTTATATATTTATTATACCACGGTATAAAGACGTTTTCCAATACAAGTTTTGTATAGTTTCTATGTTCGGGATTCTATTGAAATTCTCTTTCGAACAAAGCGTCAACAGCACTAATTACCTCGTCCTGATACTGCTTGTCATAGGTTTCGCCCAGCCTTTCCTGCCTGTCTTGCATCCTTGACCTATATTCCTTCTCGTTCCGTAATTCTTCTTCGGTAGGAATAAATCTGAAATGGAGTTTCGATTTGCTGCTGATTATCTTCTGATACATTTCATGGTTATTATTGTATATATCAAATACTGCGTCATAATACTTGAGATTAGGATTTACCTCTATCCATCTTTCACAGACATTGGGAAGCTCGCAGGACCACACCATTTCCTTTGTTTCATCAAGGATAATTTTAAGCTTGTCAATGATCTTCCTATCCGTATTTAGACTTTGCTTAACAACATTTGCCTTTATCCTATCAATTATCTGAACATAATAAAGGTCCGCAGCTTGTCCGTCTTCCTTAAAAATATAGAAACTGCTTTTGACAAGACATTCGCACAGATCTATGATATCCCGGTATACCGCATTCACAATATCCGTTTCATATCTTTTCATCTGTTTGATGTCATTGAGCAGCGCCTGCGTTTCTTCTGTTATGATCTGCCGCTCTATTATAAAAGCCTCGTCTATAAAAGCCTCGTCTATAAAAGCCTCGTCTTCCATTGATTTTTTAGAATTATCCTTTATTCCCTTTACAAGTTTTTCAATAAACCCTAACCCATCCGAGCCTTGAGTAAAACACCTGAAGTCGGTTCTATTCCTTTCTTCAGGTGATGATCTTATCAGCTGCATAAAGTTTGAATAATCGGGCTGATTTATTTTGAGTTCTCCTAAAAAATCCTCGAGAGTTCTGCTGTCAGAACTAAGAGCCTTACATATTTTTAATGTATCGACCTCGTAGATCTTTTCGGTATTAACATCGAAAAAACGAATGTATTTTCTTTTTATCTGATCAGGATTTTCAGCAAGTGTCTTACATATCCCTTTCATAATATCACCAACCTATGTTTTATCACACATTTATATTTAAAAAACATATCACGAGATTTTTTACAAGCCTCATGATTTATAAGAATATATTATTTATTATAACAAAATTCGTTTAATTAGTCAATCAATATGATTGTTAAGCATTGTATCATAAATATACCCTCATTCTAATTCGTTTGCCGGAAGACAAATCCACGTCACGAGCAGAATGTGCTGAGTGTAGGTAAGCAGACCGATATACCGTATCGTGTTCTGCAGAACACGCACTATGAACTGCTTTCAGAATTCATTTTTTGTTTGTCTATGAATGGAAATGTGGGACACGGTATTACCTTTATCTAAAACACTTTATATTCTCCGCAGCGCTATCGGAAATACACCATCCTTTTTCCGTTGCGCTATTCCTTTCCCTCGCAATCCACATAATCCTTTGCAAACTGCTCCGGATTTGTAGATTTTGTATGCACTATACCAATAACCTCGCAATCCACATAATCCTTTGCAAACTGCTCCGCCTCCACTAAACTATTCTCCAGTATCTCAAACCCCACAGCCGCAGAAAAGTTGTCTATCTCGACCTGCTCGGTTTCGTCTTCAAAAACCTGTATCATAAACCCCTCGCAGAGAACATCTCTGCCTTTCTTGTCGACTCGTTTTATCTCATTATCCGGCACGATCCGTATATAAAAACCTTTGTACTTCATTCAACCACACTCCCTAAAACGTCATCTGAAAATCCTCATCTTCTTCGAACTCCTCTTCCGGCTCATAATTAAAGTGCTGACCGCAAACCGACCTTTCAAGCGCCGCCCTCAGATAGCTTGTATCCATACCGTTCGCCTCATACCCCTGCTTAATTACGTTGTAATAGTAACTGGTTGGCGGCGAGATCTGACCTCTGTTCATCAGATACGCCATACATTCTTTCTTTTCGCCATTGACTTCTATCTCAAAAAGCTCCTTGCGGTAAAGATTCGGGAATCCCTCATACCTGTCAAGACTGTGTTCATCACGTCCGTCTATCTCCCATATTAGCACGGGAACTTCTGACTTTTCATTCGGCACTATTGTAGCCACACCACGAAATTCAAGCTCATAGCCTTGCATCATTTCTTTGCTGATAACCTTTGAATTTGGACAACGATGAGCCATCTGTTCAAGGTTGATGTTGCTGCCATAGGCAATGTATAATCTTTTGTATACCATTTTTTCCTCCCTACATACTCATTTCAAATTCTTCTTCAAATTCCTCACATTCGCTTTCTGACGGCTCAATGTGTTCTTCGGGTACATTTTCGACTTGCGTGCTGTTGTCGCTTACAAGCTCGACACGCTGCTGACGTGCGGCTCGTCTTTCCGCTTCACGCTTTTCTTTCAGCTTTGCCCTTGCAGCTATGCCGTCCTCCGGGTGTCTCCATGCAATATCGCCTTCCAGATGTTTAAGTAGATGCGATCTGCAATTCTTGAATTCTTCACCTATCAGCCCCAGATTCAGAAGCCACACACGAAAGCTGTATCGCATATTATCACTCTGCGAAATGTGCGGAGAGCAGTATTTCTTTGTCATTGCCGCATTTGATATTGCAAGTGCAAGAACGATCTGACTTCTTACCTCTCCTGCATGAAGTGAACCGTTGTAAGCCCGTATTTCATAATGACCATGCTGAAAAAAGCTGTGCAGATTGCAGATAACATACCGGCTGTCTGAATAATGCTGAAACTGCTCACTCATTCGTCCGTGATACCAAAGCCGTTTGATCTCTTCCATGTCTTTAGGTTTCTTTCGGTTTATGTCCTCAATAAACTGCTTGTCCATCTTGTGGCAGTAAGATTCACGAGCGGACGACACCTGCAAAGCGTCCCACAAAAAATCTTCCTTGCTTGCGAAGATGTTCACAAGATTTCTAATTTGCTGGGGCGTATAATCGTCCGCAGAAATGTGAATATGCGTGCCTGCACAATACCTCGGACCTGTTACTCCGCCTGCTTTTCTTAGCGCTCTCACAACCTCCTGAAGCAGCGGAATATCCTCATACTCCAGAACAGGAGAATTGAGTTCCACGCTGTATGATTTAGAAGCATAGTCTCCGTTTGCATTGTAACATTTGATACTACCGTCATAAACAAAAGCCCACTTTCTGTCCTTTGAATCCGTCACCACATATTTGTCATAGTACCCGCCTTCGTGCTCAACCTTTCCGTTCACCGCCTTTGCAACAGCCTTTGCCGCCTGATTTCGTGTAAGACCCGTCATCTCTATCTCAATTCCGAATTTTCTCTTTTTTATGCCTTCAAAGTTTCCTGCCAATGTTCCACCTCCCAACCAAAAACAGCCTGCGAATATATCGCAAGCCATTTTTCATATCATTAAATTTCCGCTCTGACCTCGTAGCCACCTTTAAAAATCACCAGTATCTCCGTCTTGCTCAGTACTTTAACGCACTCGATCAGCTTTCTTATCAGCACATTATCAAAGGTTTCCAACTCAAACTTTTCATTATCAATAAGTTCCATAATCTTATCAAGCTTTGCCTGAGTTTCGGCGGATGTCTGATTCTGTGCTTTCAACATTGCAAGTCTTTCACTCAAGCTTTGCTCCTCTGAATACAGCTTTGCAAACTCGCTGTCCAGCTTGTCCTCATCACAACCGCCTGCTGCTATCAGTCCTACCAAATCGTTTCTTGCTTGATTTATCTCTTTCAACCGTTTTTCTATCGCAAATATATCTTCCTGACCTTGACATTCAAGTACCGAACCGATATTCGCTTTCAAAATTCTCACTATGTCATCACGGCAGGAGTAATAGTTGTTTATCGCACGGATTATAGCTTTGTGCAGCTGTTCTTCCTTAATTGTGGGTGAATCGGGACAATACTTTTTGCCATGCTCCAATCGGCTTATACATCTCCACACGATTTGTTTCGTGCCTTTAATGCTCCATGTAGTTCTTCGATAAGGCGTTCCGCAGTGACCGCAGATAAGCAGTTCTGTAAGTGCGTACTTTCCGCTGTATTTTCCCTGCTCGGTTATGGTCTTGTCCGAAACCTTTCTTTTTGAGCTTCGCCTCGCAAGCTCCTGCTGAACCCGATTGTAGGTGTCACGATCTATGATTGCATCGTGGTGATCGGATACCAGATACATTGGTCGTTCGCCGTTATTTTTAACGACTTTATGTGAAATACAGTCAACCGTGTACGTCTTTTGTAAAAGTGCATCGCCGACATATTTTTCATTCCTGAGGATATTGCGTACAATTCCCGAATTCCATTTCTCACTGCCTAATGCGGTACAGCGGTTTAATTCCATCAGTCTATTTGCGATATCGGTCATGCTGTAACCGTCAAGAAACATTGCATATATCATTCTTACAGTTTCGGCTTCTTCGGGAACTATCTCCGGATTTCCGTCTGCTCCTTTTTTGTAGCCAAGCAGTTTTTTATACTGAAATACCACCTTGCCCTCACGATAAGCTTTTTCCTTGCCCCAGCTTACATTTTTACTGATTGATTCCGATTCCGCTTGTGCGAATGAACCGTACAGTGCAATCATAAATTCCGAGGTCATAGTCAGCGTGTTTATATTTTCTTTCTCAAAAATCACGCCAATCCCTAAGTCTTTCAGCTGTCTTACATATTCAAGACAATCTACAGTATTTCTCGCAAACCTTGATATAGACTTAGTTATTACAAGGTCTATTTTTTTGTTTTTGCACATTCTTATCATTCGATTGAATTCTGTACGCTTTTTCGTTTGTGTTCCGCTTATGCCTTCATCGGCAAAAATGCCGGCAAGCGTCCATTCCTTTTTCTTGTTGATAAGATCTGTGTAATACGAGATCTGAACCTGATAGCTGTTCTGCTGTTCTTCCTGCTCTGTAGATACTCGGCAGTATGCTGCCACCCTCAGCTGATGGTATTTATCTCGATTTTGCGTTGTCTGTATTTTGGCAGGAATTATCGTTACATTCGGCGCTGTGCTCATTCTTATTCACCCTCTCTGTTATATTTTTTTATTCTTACACCATTGATAAGCTCAACCTCTATGACACAAAAATGGCTTATCCAAATTCGTGAAACACACTTTTTGAATAAGCCAATATTTAAGCTGTTTAATTGTTCGTGATTTTGAAGTAACGCTTTAAGTTCTTCTGTTTTCTGCGGACTTTCATTGTAAGTACAGCAATCATACTTCATTTCCGCAAGTCTGAAGATTTCTGCTTTTACTCTGTCAAAGTCTACTCGAACCGAACCTGTCATACGGTTGATCTCATTCTGCTGACGGACTATATCCGCAGTAGGTGTGTATATACTTATCTCACCGCCCGATTCCAGCAGACTTGGATTTGCTATTGCCGAGTTTAGAACATTAAGAACTGCGCCGATTATCATCTGGTCTGTAAGCCGATATTCAAGCCTGTAACAATCGGGATTTCTGCAATCCCAATGCTCGTACTTTGAATTGCCGCCTATCCTTGAAAGTCTGTGACCGCATTCGGAGCAGTATGTATGTTTTCTGATTTCTTGTAAATCTTCTGAGATAACGCATAGCGTTGTTGCTTTTCGCACTCGCTTTTCATTTGCAAGTCTGAAAGTTTTATCATCAATTATCTGTGGGTATGTATCATTGCCGAGATACTTTTCATTTTCGATAATACGCTTGACCATGTTTTTGTTCCAGTGTGTTGAATCTTCGGAATATCTGATTTTCTCGGTTTCCATCAGCTTGGCTATTTCCACAAGGCTTTTGCCGTTCAGATATTCATTGAAAATGGTTACTACAGCATATACCTCTTTCGGATCTGTAGTTATCTCGCCGTTCTTCATGCAGTAACCGAACGGGATTATTCTGTTCTTTGGCATGTTTTCGCCTCCCTTCAACCTACAACAATAGCACATTTTTTCCCGAAAAGCTATTACCAATAGCAACAAAGAAATGCCCTGTAATTTGGCAGACAGGGCATTTACGACTACATCTTTTCTTTGAACTTCAATCCGCCTATCAAATGAAACTCCAGCTCATTCTGACCTTTAACAACTATCTTATCAACAATGCTTTCAAATGTCGTTTCTTCAAACTCTGTCATAGGCTTTTCCCGCTTTTCAAAGAAGTCTGTCAGCATTTCTATCTGATCCAGAGTCTCATCTTCATCGTCGGAACGTGTGAGCTTTTTCAGCTCTGATTGAAACTTATTGATTTTTGCCGTAAGCTCCGTAGTCTGCTCAATGTATTTTGCTTCGTCAAGAAACCCCTTAGTTTTTAACCTTGCAAGAACGTGAGTTTGTTCCCTGAGCTTAGCCACTTCTTTGTGTATATCCATAACCTGAGTCTGACCGCTGAATTTTTTCATCTTCAAATCTTGTAATGCAGTTTGAAGCGGTACGAGGATGTGTTTGTAGCTATACCATAGCTTGTTGCAGAGTCTTATAAATGTGCTATAGATTAAGTCCTGTGGAATAGGTCTTAATTCACAATCGGCTGCATTCAGATTATGCTTAGAGCAAGTCCAACATACCGTACCGTTTATTTTCTTTCGTCTGAATGAACTGCTGCATTTGCCGCACTTTATTTTTCCGCTCAATAGATATTTTGGAGCCGCAAAGCGGCCATTTGTTTTGCGAACGGATATAAGGGTCTGAACCGTTTCAAATACATCTTGTGATATTATGACAGGCATTGTTTCTTGGACAAGGTACTGTTCTAATTCACCTTTATTTTCTCTTTGCTTAAACGGGAAGCTGCCCGTAGTGTAGAATTTACGAAAGACGGATTTTCCGGTGTACTTTTCATTCATAAGAATATATCTTATTGTATTCTTACACCAAATAAGTCCTTTGCCGTCTTTATCAATGTGATTTTGATTAAGTTCCTTTGCAATAGTCTCCATACCTGTACCATTTATATATTGAGAATAGATATACTGCACAATTTGGGCTTCATTTTCTTTAATGACTATTTCCTTGTTTCTTCTCATATACCCATACGGCAAAGAGGGCGGATTAAAAGTACCGTTCTCCATTCTCTTTTGAATAGACCATTGCAGATTTTTTGATATGGACATTGACTCCTCCTGCGCCAGACCGCCCATAATGGTAATCATCATTTCATCGCTAAGCTTTGCGGTATCAATGTTTTCTTTCTCAAAGAACACGGTTATTCCAAGGCTTTTAAGCTCCCTTATGTTCTTCAGGCAGTCCTTTGTGTTTCTTGCAAAACGGCTGATTGATTTGGTATATATCCTGTCGATCTTTCCTTTGCGACAATCCTTTATCATTCGCTGAAACTCATCACGCTTGTCCTCACAGGTGCCTGTTATTCCCTCGTCAGCATAGATGTCGACGAGCTGTTCGGTCTCGGAATTTTCAAAAGCCTTTTCATAGTATCTTGTCTGCGCCATAAAGGAGTTTAGCTGATCCTCTGAATCACTTGAAACTCTGCAATATGCGGCACAGCGGATCTTTGTGTTTTGTTCTTCTGCTATGGTAGGCTGTATCACAGTTACAGTCGGCATATTCTCACCTCCGTTTTACCAACAAGGATACCACAATTCTTTCCGAATTTTAATCACCAAACCCAATAAAATTATCTGTCCGAATCTGTACAGTTTTCACGCTTGTCGGCTTGTCCTGCGGCTATGCACAGGCTCATTGTGGTTACTCCGATTGTGCCGCCGACGAATAACCCTATAACGAATCCTAACATCTTTCTCACTCCTTATGCTGCGTCCTTTGAAGAGGGATAATTGTATGCGTCCTGAGAGTTTCGTATATTGATCACATCAACCTGCTTCTCGTTGAACAAAGCTTTGTATTCCTGCATAAATTGTTTCATAAAGTAATCCATTATTTCTGCCTGTCCAAACTTAATCATACCTATCAACTCCTATGCTAATTTTCATTGCCATGTTGATCTTATCCATGATTTCCTTATCAATAGACCCAACATACTCTCTCAATCGGTATCTGTCTATCGTCCTTATCTGCTCCGCAAGAACAATTGAATCCCTGGGCAAGGATTTTGAACCGTAAATGTGAATATGTGTAGGCAGGTAATTTTTCTTAGCCGTTGACAGCGGCAGAACAACAAGAGTCGGACTATGCCTGTTACCTACGTTATTCTGCACGACCAGCACAGGTCGTATACCGCCCTGTTCCGAGCCTACCACCGGATCAAGGTCTGCATAAAATATATCTCCTCGCTTAATTATCATTATTGACCTCTTTTCCATCTGAAACATCAAACCCTTCTTTGTTCCTTATACAGTCACGAAAAGGACAGAACAACACATCAACATTCCTGTCATACCACACACAACCGTAACATGGGTGATATGTAGGCAGAACACATACGGCAGGAGGAATCCTGACTCCGTGAAACCCCTTTATATAGCTTGGTTTATTCTTTATATTCCCCATTATTTTTTCACCTCGAATTTAATTTTAGTATTATGTAAAATAACGGCGGTCTGACATTTAAGCAAACCGCCGTATTTGTTCGTTTTGCCTTCGTCCGATTCATATGATTCGGACGTTTTCCGCAATATTTATCCCCGATACCCGTTGCGGCGGAACTCTGCAGGCGATCGACAGCGTATCGATCTCATGGGACTCTCACCCGCTCTTTTAGCCCTCACCGGGAAGTATCATTATCCTCACACGTTTCATTGCCTACTTTGGATGCTGTCCAAAGGTCTGAACGTCATATTTATCGCTCGCTCATTTGAGGTCATGGCGTATGGTTCATGCGGCTGCCGAGATTTCATACCGGCCGTGTGATTAACGTACCTGCAGAGTTGATATTCAATTTTCAAGATTCTGTCGGGGAAATCTCTCAAACTGTTTCATTCGATTTTTCCCTTCACTATCTACTGGCAACGAAAATGCGATTTGTAAGCTTTTTATTTTTCATTTTTAAAAAAATTCAGCAATTTCACCAAAATCCGATGCGTTTTTCTGTTGATTGTTTGTCTGGTAACATCATATTCCCTGGCAAGATCATTTTGATTTTTATTCATCCAAAAGATCTGATATATGATCTTACGTTCAAACGGTTTGAGCTTTCGTATAACCTTTCTGAGCTTTTCCAAGTCATGTTCCAGGCTTATCTGCTCCAATACACGTTCCTCAAGCGGAACAATTGTACTGTCCTTGAGTATTCTCTGTTCGTAGTTTCCGCCGTATGTACACTGCTCCAAAGAAACCGGAACGATCTTCTTCCAATTCCTATCCTTCTGCGTATACTCCTCATGGTCCTTCTCGACAAAGTAATCTGTATACTGGCTTTTCTCACATTCGAGAACGCTGTCTCCGAAGCTTATAAACCAGCGGTTTTCGTCTTCTCTGGCTTTGAGGTATTCTTCCTCTGTAAATTCGGAATACTTCTCGTTTCCGCCGTTTCTGTTATATTCAAAATATCTTGTTTTCACTGTAATTCCTCCGTTTTGATTTTTTTGTCTTTGAATCAAAACGAAGGCTTACGGATATTTAGCTGTCATGCACAGCCACTTTGTGTAGGTAAACAAAAAAACGTCCTTTCCCGAACTAAGTCGGAGAAGGACGCTTCAAGATTTATACAAAACTAATTCTGAGCAGAGCTATACCGTACAGAAGTGACAGTCTTGCGGCCTCGCTTAGCTGTCGCCGTTTTCTGTCCGGTTTTGTACGGTGCTTGGTGGCCTATCCTTTCGGATTTCCCCGCTTGCTCGAATTAAAATCGTATATATTATTCAATTTTCATAAGAGTAATTTTAAAATCTCTTTTTCGTGTGTGCCTGTTGGTTCTGAAATATGCAAAGTTAAGAATGTACTTGTTTTTGCATTTGGGGCAATATATCTGCATATGCCCCCTGATATCGGAATACACCCTGGTTATGAGAAAGCTGCAATTGGGACATCGCAGATCTCTTGCGGTCATGTACTGAGTTTCCGCTCTGCTTTTTCTCAGTCTTATCTTTGCCGATTCGGAAAGCGTTCCTCTAGCTGTCATATCCCGAACTGCCTCCTTTCGGCAGATGCAGCTCGTCTGACACGAATTTGCTGAAGTCCTCAAACTCAAGCAGATCAAGATGCTTAAGACGTATAAAGAGAGCGGTAAAAGATACGCCAAGATATTCCGCCATACTTCGTATCACTTCTCTGCTGCTTTCGGTCATGATATTATCGCCGTAAACGGTGATGAACTCTCCGTTTGTGAAGGTGTCATACAGATTCATTATGAGACTTCTTGGCATCAGAAGCGCTGCCGCACCTCGGTCAGCCTGGCACTCCCATATGCTCATGAATCTGCGAAGCTCTTCCACGCTGTAACTGTATTCCTCGTCAAATTCCTGATGAAAAGCCGATACGGAAGGAGACGAACTCATAAGCCCTTCGATGTAGTGGTAGGCTTCATGGGCGATTGTAAACATCATTTTGCTTCTGTAATGTGTCTGTGTAAGACATCGGTCTATCACGATAGTTTTCTCGGGAAAGATATGCTCTGTCACTTTTCCGTTATATTTGATTTTCAGCGGATCTGTTCCGTTTGCAAGAAACCCTATCTTATTCAGATTATCCTCTGCAAAATCTGCAACCAATATTTTAAGTCCGAGAAAATTCTTGACGAAACCTATTATGTCCACCGGCTTTTCGTCATAGCCTTCACCTTCGTACTCCTTAATGAGCTTTTCGCAGAGTTCGTCAATTTCACGGTTTCTTCTCAGTAATCGTCTGTAATTGCTCATCGCCTTACCTCCGTTTCCTGCAAGGCTGACACGCAGACCGCAATGGCTCGGTTTCTTCCTTTAAGCCGTTTGATCATTCCTCTTTTCTCAAGTTCTACAAGGATCCTGTCCACAGAGGAGGTTGAAGCGTAGTTGGTTCCTGCACATATTTCTCTTATCGAAGGCGGGAAACTGTTTTCCTTTATGTAACTGTCCACAAATCGTAAAACGTCAATGATTCTTTCTTCACTTCTTCTTGCCATAGAAATCTGCCTCCAATCATCTTTGTATTCCCGACGGCATGGTCAGACCGTTATTGTAGCTGCCCGGCAGGTATTCCTGCTCGATGTGCAGCAGACTTCCGAACGTAATAGACCTGTTGCCGTACCTCTTGCGTATATTTTTCATTGCTTTTTCAATTTTTTCATTTCGTTCAGCCTTCTTCATATCGTAATCCAGAGACAGCTGAACAGGTTCGTGTGTTGTGGTAAGGTATATTGCACGGACGGTCAGGGATCTTATGCTGTATATGAAGTTATGGTTGTCATCAAACAGCTCCATTGCTTTGAATGCAATATCCTTTATGGATTGCGTTGCACAAATCAGTTTGCCCTGGTACTGTTTGCAATTTAATCTGGAATCCCTTACGGTGATCTGAACGCCGTTTGCCATAAGGTCGTTATCTCTCAGCTTATCCGAGACCTCCTGAGACAGTTCATAGAACAGCTTCCATACATCATCTCTGCTGCGCAGGTCTTTTGTACAAGTGATCCCGTGGCCAATAGACTTTATCGGGGCTTTAAAGTTCATATGGCTTACGGGGGAATTGTCAAGACCGTTAGCATAACGCCACAACAGCAGACCGTTAACGCCCAATCGGCTCTCAAGTCTTTCGGGTTTGCACTGTGCAACATCTCCGATAGTGAATATGCCTGCATCATAAAGCTTTTTGCCTGTTGCTCTGCCTACTCCCAGCATATCCGATGCAGGCAGGTTCCATATCTGCTCTCTGAAGGTTTCTTTGCTTATGACAGTCATTGCGTCCGGTTTCTTCATATCGGATCCGAGCTTGGCAAAGATCTTGTTAAAGCTTACGCCTACGGAAATCGACAGTCCCACTTCCTTCTTCATGCGCTCCTTTATCTCCATCCCTATATGTTCGGGAGAACCGAACAGTCTTGTTGAACCTGTTACATCCAGCCAGCATTCGTCGATGCCGAAAGGCTCGATCATATCGGTATAGTTCTCATAAATCTTTCTTGCAAGCTTTGAAAACTTAAGATACTGCTCGTAATGTGGCGGAACGACAATAAGGTCAGGACATTTTTCCTTTGCCTGCCATACTGCTTCACCTGTTGATACTCCCATTTTCTTTGCTGCGTCAGATTTTGCAAGGACTATGCCGTGTCTGTCCTCAACGCTGCCGCAGACCGCAACGGCTTTTCCTTTAAGTGTGGGATTCAGAAATATTTCTACCGATGCGTAAAAGGAATTCAAATCACAATGCAGAATAGCTCTGGTCATATTTGTACACCTCTCTGAAGCGTACGTCTTTTGCTTGTGAACCTTAGCACGGCTTTATCTTAACACACAAGCTGCACAGTGTCAAGTGAATTTCGTCAAGTTTGTGTATTCACACAAAAATGTGAATTTCAAAACAGCACAATTCACAAACTTTGCTGTAATTCACCTATTGCTTGAATTTTTAGTGTATTGGATATTGACAACTGTTTTTTGCTGTGGTATACTTACAGTGAACTTTAGCGCACGCATATTTGATAATATATATAGCGTGTATCTTTTATTATGTGAACACAGCACACTAATTATTGGAGGATTACATAACATGAAATTTCCCGAGAAACTAAGACAAATGAGAAAAAGTGCAGGATTAACACATGAACAGCTTGCAAATGCGGTGGGACTGACCAGGAGGACGATCATCAAGTACGAACAGGGAGATTCTCTGCCAAGAACCGATAAGATATATATGAGAATTGCGGAATTCTTCAATGTTTCTGTTGATTACCTTAAGAACGATTCCGAAGACGATTTTGCAAAAGCTGTGGAATCAGCTCCCGCAGAGTTGCAATCCGCCATTTGAGATCCAGTTCCTCCACCACATCCGGATCCTCACTCTCACAGATGTCCAGCAGACGGATCTGATTGCCCTCCTTATCCGTGCCCACCGGCTCGTAGAGTGATACCTCCCGGGAGATCTTCCTCCGGGAACGCAGATACATCAGAAGCTCATTGTCAATGCAGCGGGCGGCATACGTGGCAAGCCTGCTCCCACGCTCATCATTGTAGGTCCCCACCGCCTTGATCAGCCCGATCGTCCCGATGGAGATCAGTTCCTCTGTTTCCTCGTCCACATTCTGATATT
>JBJERD010000138.1:0-3196 GCA_051882095.1 Oscillospiraceae bacterium | reverse complement strand
GATTATGGAAAGGATAGCCCTCGGAAATTTTGTGGTTGCGGCAGCAGGAAAGATCTCGCAGGCGGTGTGGAAATACTTCGGCTGTTATATCGCTGAATTTATAGCTAAAATTGCACTATTTATCAAGTCCGTATTTGTGAAAAATAGCCCAAAATTTCAGAAAAGAAAAAAAATACGGAAAAAGGTCTTGAAAGTGTAGATTTTTTTGTTGTATAATAATAAAGAGTAAATATGAAAAGATATGAGAAAATCAGAAAGGAAGTGTGGTAAATGTCAGATAACAAGGGCTCAGCCGTTTTTGAACCGACAAAGGAGAAAAAGTCGAGAGTTATCAAGTTACTTACCGCAGCCGCTGTTTTTTGTCTTATAATCTATTCGGTGTTTACGATCATTTCCCAGCAGGCGCAGATAGCTCAGCTGAAAAAGCAGAGCGAGGACCTTTCGGCAAAGATAACCGAAGCAAAGCAGCAGAACGACGAATACATCAGAGTTCTCAGCTCCGATGACGAGGCGGAATACATTGAGCGTATCGCTATCGAGCGTCTTGGCTATGCTTATCCAAACGAAAGAAGATTTTACGTTGTAGACGGAAAATAAGTCTGCGGACACGGGGGAGAAAAGTATCTCATAAGGCGCTGTTTTCGCTTGGCAGGACGGCGGCTTTGAAAATATAAATTCAGAGAGGACAAAAAATACAGATGCAGCTTGAGGTTGGTAAGATTTACGAGGGTAAGGTAACCGGTATCACAAAATTCGGAGCTTTTGTGGAGATAGACAAGGACACCACCGGAATGGTACATATTTCGGAGGTTGCAAACACCTTTGTCAACGACATCAAAGACCATTTGCAGGAGGGTCAGACCGTTAAGGTAAAGGTGCTTTCGGTAGGCGACGACAAGAAGATAAGCCTGTCCATCAAGAAGGCTTTGCCTGCTGCGCCCAAAAAGAATTTTGACAGGAACAAAGGAGACGGTCAGAACCGTCAGAACGGCAAGAACGGTCAGAATCAGAACAGGAGCCGCAGAAGCTTTGACAAAGAGCCGCAGGATTTTGCAAAAAATCCGCCGCCTGTATATGACCCGAAAACCACCTCGGGCAACAGTGATTTTGAGGATATGCTCAGCAAATTCAAGGCGAGCAGCGAAGAGAAATTTTCGGATCTCAAGCACGTTATCGACAACAAGAGGAGAAGTCCGTCAAGAAGAAAATAAAATCTATAAAGGGTTACGTTTCGTAGCCCTTTTATATTACGGATAACGAAAAATAAGGAGGTTTGCTCCGACGGAGCGTGACGAACATGAAGAATTTCAAAAATACATTTGCTTTTATATTTTTTGTGCTTGCAGGAATAGTACTGGGAGCATTCATAGCTTACATATGCGCAGGAAAGGCTTACGTTGACTGGCTTTCATGGGGAAAGAGCATAGGCATCGAGAACGTGGCGTTTGATTTATATGTTATCAAATTCAACATCGGGCTTATGGTGAACGTGACCATTTCGCAGCTCATCACCATACCTGCTGCGCTGATACTTTACGCAAAGACCTGCAAGGGGCTGTAAGCAACGGAGACACACATGAAAAGAGGAATCACAAAAAAGCTGGGAGCGCTGGCGGCAGCTGCATGCGCTCTTATGTTTTCCGCCTGCGCAGCTATCACTCCCGAGGTAGAGGGCGACGATCTGATAAACAAGGCGAGGGCTGACTACAGGGCTTTAGACAGCGCAAAGGTCATCATGACAAATACTGTCACGGGCGAAGTTGAGCAGATATTCACCTTCAAATATGACGAAAAGGACATTCTTATGTACTCCTACGAAGGCAGGAGCGAGAACTCGGAATATGCGCAATACAACAACGGCATGGAATGTTTTTCCTATGAAAACGGAGAATACAGTCATTATCAGAAGGGTGACAGCGGATTTGATCTTTACACCCGAGATGTTACACATCCGCAGGCTGACGAGGGACTTATTCTGTTTGTACCTGCTGCGGTGACTGAGGCTACGATGCAGGAAGAGGACGGAGTTACCCACATCACCCACATTTACGACCCCGAAAAGATAGGCGCACAGGCTGAAAAAGGTGCTGTTACGGGCTTCAAGGCGGAATACTTTTTCAAAGGAGACCAGCTGCTTTACTTTATCGAGAGCACCGAAAGCGAAGAAGACGGTGAGAAAAAGGAATACTCCTACAAGGTAGAGATAACCGAAAAGAACTCGGTAGGCAAGATAGAGAACACGGTTGACAGATACAAGCCCGACTGATTTCCGTGATTATTTCCCGGTGGTCTGCGCTTGGGGCGGTTTTTTATGAACAAAATGTAAAAACTAAAAATACAGCTTGACTTTACTATTGCTCTATGATATAATATTAAAGTCGAATGCGGCAGTGCTGGAATAGGCAGACAGGCACGTTTGAGGGGCGTGTGTCTTCGACGTACGGGTTCAAGTCCCGTTTGCCGCACCAGAGATAAGACCTTACAAACAGCTTAAATGCGTGGTTTGTGAGGTCTTTTGTTTTGTGGAAAATATGATTTGTACACTATTTGTGTACTACTATGAAAAAAAGACAGGCTGAGAAAGAGTTCTCGTCCTGCCTTTTTTATTTATGCCTGCTTCTTCTGTTCGCTCTTTCCCGACAGTTCAAGAGCGTTTGCAACCGCTTCCATAGCTTTGGCGTTTGCCTGCTCAAATGTGTGTGCATAGATATTCAAAGTTGTTGAAGTCTGAGAGTGACCGAGACAAGCGGAAACAGTTCTTACGTTTACGCCGCTGTTAATAAGCAGGCTTGCGTTCAAATGTCGGAAGCTGTGGAGATTTACAAAGCGCATATTATTTCTTTCACAGAATTTCTTGAACCATGCATACGGCGTTGCGCCGTCCATCGGCAAGCCGTTCCATGTGGTGAAAAGTCTGTCTGTGCTGTGCCATTGATCGCCGAGCTTTAAACGCTGTGAGAATTGCTCGTTCTGATGCTTCTTTAGTACGTCCATAACGCTTTGAGGAAGCTTAAGACTTCTTACCGAGCCTTTTGTTTTTGGTGTGTCGGTGTAATGTCCTTTCTTTGTGCTATAGAGAGCGGTTCTGTTTATGCTTACCACTCCGCTTTCAAAGTCTATGTCTTTCCATTCAAGACCCAGAAGTTCTCCTCTGCGGAAGCCGCCGTAAATGGCAAGCGTGAAAAATGCTTGATAC
>JBJERD010000137.1:0-3209 GCA_051882095.1 Oscillospiraceae bacterium | reverse complement strand
CGTCCACGAAGTATGAAAAGATACTCGACTTGCTTGAAAACGCAGGCCTTAGAAAGTATTTCAGCGTAATAGTCGGCGGAGATATGATAGCCCACAGCAAGCCCGACCCCGAAATCTACCGTGTCGCCTGCCGTGAGCTTGGCGCTGCACCCGAAAACACAGCGGCTATAGAGGATTCACGCAACGGAATAATCTCAGCCTACCGTGCAGGACTAATGCCCATAATGGTGCCCGACCTTGTAGAACCGACTGAGGAGCTGCTTTCAATGACTGTCGGAAAGTTTGACAGCCTGCTGGAGGTCTGCGAATTTTTCAAGGGTCAGAATTTATAAGAGTACATTTGGTAATGCGGCAATTTTTTTCGGAGAAAATTGTAGGGGCTGGCGTCCCCGACAGCCCGAAATTCACCGGCGGCAGCAAAACGGGACGTCGAGGACGCCGTCCCCTACATAAAATGCAAAAAACGGACGAACCCGAGTTCGCCCGTTTTTTTATGCTTTCATCAAGCCATTGAATTTTCTCCGAAATAAACGTCATACCATACAAGGAAGGTAAACACCGTCCATATCTTTCTGGAATAATCGTAATGTCCTGCACGGTGTTCGTCAAGCAGTTCCACAAGCTTGTCGGTGTTGAAATATTTCTCCGCCGCAGCCGATGTGAACTTTTCCTTCACAAGGTTATAATACTTATCCTCTTTGAGCCATACTCTGATAGGTACAGGGAAGCCAAGCTTTTTCTTGTTTGCAGTCTGCGGAGGACAAGCCTTCAGAGCGGCTATTCTCATGGCATATTTGGTGTTTTCGGGAGTTACCCTGTGCTTTGTGGGTATCTGCTCCGCCAGCGCCATTACCTCTTTGTCAAGGAACGGCACTCTCAGCTCAAGGCTGTGAGCCATGCTCATTTTGTCCGCTTTGAGAAGAATATCTCCTGTCATCCACAGGTGCAGGTCAAGATACTGCATCTGCGTTACCTCGTCCTGATCCTTTACCCTGTCGTAGAAAGGCTTTGTGATAGCCATAGGATTTGGTGCGTCCGTCTTTATTTTAAGCAGCTCCTTGCGCTCCTTTTCGGTGAACATATAAGCGTTTCCGATAAATCTTTCCTGAAGATCCTGCGAGCCTCTGATAAGGAAGTTGATTCCGTGCTTGTGAGGCAGATGCTGTGCAACTGCGCCTACCGCACGTCTTATAGGACGGGGAATTTTGTTGTAAGCCGCCATGTCCGCAGGATTGTGATAAATGTTGTAGCCGCCGAATATCTCGTCAGCGCCCTCGCCGCTGAGAACTACTTTGACCTTCTGCGAAGCAAGCTGGCAGACAAAGAACAGCGCAACCGCCGCAGGGTCTGCAAGAGGTTCGTCCATGTGATACTGTATCTTTGCAAAATTGCCCCAGTATTCTTCGGGAGTTATCACCTTTGAGGTGTTTTCCTTGTGTATGTACTTGGAAAATTCCTTTGCATAGCCTATCTCGTTGTACTTTTCGTCCTCGCCGAAGCCAACGGTAAAGGTCTTGTCAACGTCTGCAACAGCGGCAACATAGCTTGAATCAACGCCACTTGAAAGGAACGAGCCTACCTCAACGTCTGCTATCTTGTGAGCCTCCACCGAGTTTTTGAAGGTGTCGGTTATCCTGTCAACCCACTCCTCCAGCTCAGGCTTGTCGTCGGGTGTGAACTTCACTTCCCAGTAACGCTTCACGTCCATTTTGCCGTCCTTGTAAATAAAATAGTGAGCGGCAGGAAGCTTGTAAACATTCTTGAAAAATGTCTCGGTAGTAGGGGAGTACTGGAAGGTCAGATAGTTTTCAAGAGCAGTTTCGTTAAGCTCCTTTTTGAACTGAGGGTGATCGAGAAAGCTCTTTATCTCAGAACCCCACATAAGGGTCTCGCCCATCTGAGCATAATAAACAGGCTTGATGCCGAAGAAATCCCTTGCGCCGAACACCTGATTTTTGTTCTTGTCGAAAATAACAAAGCCGAACATTCCTCTCAGCTTGTTGAGCATATCAATGCCCCACTCCTCGTATCCGTGAACAAGCACCTCGGTGTCGGTGTTGGTGTAAAAGCTGTGACCCTTTTCAAGCAGCTGACTGCGCAGCTCCTGATAGTTGTATATCTCGCCGTTAAAGGTGATGACAATTGATCTGTCTTCGTTAAAGATAGGCTGGCTGCCTTTTTCCGAAAGGTCGATGATCGAAAGCCTGCGGAAGCCCATTGCAACCTGCTCGTCAACATATTTTCCGTCTGAATCAGGACCACGGTGTTTGATTCTGTCCATCATTTTTTCGATAACGATGGATGCGTCGTTGATATTATTAGTAAATCCTACAAAACCGCACATCTTATAGCCTCATTTCTAAAATAAATAATCGTGTCTGCCTTTTGTCCTACCGAGCGGAAGTCCGCCGAGACAAAATATCTACAAATAATTATACACCAATTCGCCTGCTTTTGCAATAGCGTTTACTGAATTTTTAATAAAAACACAGCGGCAGATTTGAGCAAAATGTACAATAAAGCAGAATTTTAAAATATGCACTTGCAACAGGCAGAAAAATGGGATATAATATATTTTATAGCGTACACATATAAACGCACACAGTTTACACCCACACTTATATTTTATAATCAACCGGTATTTTTGTTACAGTTTTAAAGGAAAGATGAAAATGAGCAATGAAAAACAAGGAGAAAAGAAAAGACTGCGCTACAGGCTTGATGTCCTGATAATAATTAGCGTGTTTATCCTGCTGATAACCTTTTGCGCCTATATGATAAATACAGACCTTGAGGATACTCTCAAAGCCGAAAGAGGGCAGGAGATAGTCACTCACGACTACACCTTTGAGGATTCGTCGCAGACGGAAGAATGAAAGCAGCATACATGATATCATGCGCCGCATAAATGACGGCGCTGTTTTTTTGTCTGTCATGGTAATATGCATATAGTGATATCTGTTATGCGAAAATTGGAATACAAGGCGACGGTGTAAAGCCAACTGTCTTGATTGTAAACTAAATTCCAATGTAAAATATTGCTGTCCAAAAAAACGGAATGTAAAAACGGCGTATGATATCCGTCTCCGATATACGAAAAATTACGAAAACCAAGCGGGATATTATAAAATCTAGTTTTACAGCTGTCATGTGACATAGCTTGACAGTATGATTCTCGTACTTTTCCTTATAAAGCCCAAAACCTTTAC
>JBJERD010000136.1:0-3246 GCA_051882095.1 Oscillospiraceae bacterium | reverse complement strand
GTTCATATCCCTGCCTTTATGTACGGCGGCGGACAGGAAAAAGCCTTTCGATCGGGAACCGAATCTGTTCCGCTGATATGCGGCTTCGGCGCTGCGGTGGAAAGGTATTCTTCCGATATTTCCGAAAGATTTGAAAAGGTAAAGGGCTTGCAGAAATATCTGTTTGAAAGCTGCGGAAAGTGCGAGGGCGTTCATCTTATTTCCGACGAGGACTGTTCGCCTTATGTCAACAGCATTGCCGTGGAGGGTCTGAAATCCGAAGTGCTGCTGCATTTTCTTGAAGAGAGAGGCGTTTATGTTTCAAGCGGCTCCGCCTGCTCAAAGGGCAAGAAAAGCTCTGTGATAAAAGAGTTCGGAGTTCCCGAGAAATACCGTGACTGCGTTTTAAGAATAAGCTTTTCTTCCGACAGCACTTGCCAAGAGATAGACACGCTGATGGAATTTGTGAAAATTGCTCAGAAAACGCTGTGTAAAATTAAATAAAATCACGAGAACAAATATTTTATACTATTATAATATATAAGGGAATGAAATATGCAATAAAAAATCAGATAAGGAGAGTTGAAAATGAAAGAGATCATTCTTTGTAAATACGGCGAGATAGCCCTGAAAGGTCTAAATAAAAATAACTTTGAAAGTATGCTTGCCAAAAACGTAAAAAGACGTCTGAGGTTCAGCGGTCAGTTCAAGTATTCAAGAGCGCAGTCTACTTTGTACATCGAGCCGCTAAGCGACGATATCGACATGGACGAGGTAGTGGACAAGCTCAGCAAGATATTCGGAATCGCCAAGCTGTGCAGAGCGCTTATGGTGGAGAAGAACATGGAGTCAATTCTTCACGATTCTATGGATTATCTTGAGCAGGCGCTGGAGGAAGCTTCCACCTTCAAGGTAGAGGCGAAAAGAGCGGACAAGAAATTTCCTCTGAAATCACCCGACATCTGCCGTGAGCTTGGTCATGAGATACTTGAAAGATTCCCCGACCTGACGGTAGACGTTCACAACCCCGACGTAACGGTGACGGTGGAAATAAGAGAAGAGCACGCATTTATAAACGCTCTGAAAATTGACGGCGCAGGCGGAATGCCTGTTGGTTCAAGCGGAAGAGGAATGTTGCTGCTTTCCGGCGGAATTGATTCACCGGTAGCCGGCTACATGGTTGCAAAGAGAGGAGTTCAGGTTCAGGCTATACACTTTGAAGCTCCGCCTTATACCTCCGAGCGTGCGAGAATGAAGGTGGAAAAGCTTGCCGAGAAAATTGCAGCTTACTGCGGCGACATCAATTTCCATTGCGTGCCGTTCACCGAGATTCAGGAGGCTATCAAGGACAACTGTCCCGAGGAGCTTTTCACAATAATCATGCGCAGGCTGATGATGGAAATTGCACAGCGCATCTGTGAAAAAGAGGACTGCCAATGCCTCATCACAGGAGAGAGCATCGGTCAGGTGGCAAGCCAGACCATGTACGCAATGGTGTGTACCGATGCAGTTTGCCGGATACCCGTCTTCCGTCCGTGCATAGGTATGGACAAGTCGGAAATAGTGGCGGTGTCCAGAAAAATAGACACTTTCGAGACCTCTATCCTGCCCTATGAGGATTGCTGCACAGTTTTCACTCCAAAGCATCCTAAGACAAGACCTGTGCTTGCAGAAGTGGAAAATGCTCAGGCTTCGTTTGATTTTGAACCTATGATCCAAAAAGCTGTGGAAGAAACTACGGCTAAGCTGATAAGAAATCAGGACTAAAAAACGCTTGAAACGGCGTAAATAAGCGGTTTAAATCTGACAAGTCAATAAGCTTTACAGATGATTTTAGATTGATTTTTTATCCTTGATTTGAAAAATAATACTTGTAAATAAGTCGCAGTAAAAAAGATGCAAAAATCAAGCTGTCAAGGCATTTTGCTTTAAGAAATGCTACTGTACGCATTTTCAGACAGTAAATCCGGCGGAAAATGCCTTGCAGGCGATTTGCTTTTGCGCAAAAATACTACTGCGGCTTTTCTGTTTCCGGAAAAAGTTACACCTTGGTTAACGGTGTAACCGTTTTTAAATAAATTGTACAATAAAACGGACAATTAGTATAGAGCGCAGCTTGGCGGTCAAAATTAAAAGTGCGTAAATAAGCGGTTTGCGGAGCGTTTTCACCCAGAAAACAGCGGAATTCCGCAGAACACGAAATGAAAAATCAAAAATCAAGTAACAAAATGGTTACAATTGCTTGAAGAATTCGCCTGCCTGTTTGGTTAATCGAAGTGTGCAAGTTTACAAAAACGTAAAAATAGGAGTGATTTTTATGTGCATTATACAAAATAATCGGGGGGTTAGTCCTGTTAATTTTGCCGAAGATGACAAACCGGTTACAAAAACCCTTGACATAGTTACAGCCCGTGTAGTAGAATATATGATAGCCAAAAGCATTACTTTGAGTACTGCCGAAAGCTGCACAGGAGGAATGGTCAGTGAGATGGTCACTTCCGTAGCCGGTGCTTCGGGCATTTTTAAAGGCGGCGTGTGCAGCTACACCGAAGAGATGAAGATGAAGCTGCTGGGCGTAAGCCCCGAAACGCTGAAGCTCTTTACGGTTTATTCAGCGCAGGTCGCTTCTGAAATGAGTATCGGAGTAATGAAGCTTACAGGCTCCGCTGCTGCGATAGGTGTTACAGGTATCGCAGGTCCCGGCGGAGGAAGCGATGAAAAGCCTGTGGGCACGGTTTATGTTTCGGTAAGGTATAAGGATCTTGAAGTGGTTCGTGATCTTATGCTTTATAAAGAATATGAAGATATGGACAGAAATTTCATCCGAAAAATCACCACGCAGAAGGCTCTTGAAATGCTGTGGGAGCTTCTGCACGATAGGAAAGCTGAGGATCGATAATGTCTATGGCTAATGAAACACGCAATATTTCTGAGAAGGATGATACAAATTTCTTCATCAGGTTTATAAAATATCTTGTCCCATGGAAGGGCGACGCTGGCTCTGAGATAGTCAGAAAGATCATATTTCTCTTTTCGATAGTTCTTTTTGTCTTCTCGGTGAACGAGCTTACCGATTTTCTCAAAAGCGACGAGGCGCAGCTGAATTACGCTCAGGAGATAGTCAAGTATGAGCCCGACTTTGAAGACGACCTGAATCTGGACGGCGTTGATTCCGACAGCGAAGGTCAGAGCGCAATGCCTGAGGCGGAAACAAAGGAACGCAAAGTACAGAAGTGGGCTAAAAATCTTTTGAAGCGAAACGATGAG
>JBJERD010000135.1:0-3250 GCA_051882095.1 Oscillospiraceae bacterium | reverse complement strand
CCGCCGAGAACGCCGTCATCGACTATCTTGGACATAAGCTTGGGCTGCCAGAGGTCAATAAGCACCTCGCCCACCATTGTAAGCGGAGTCAGCAGCGCAAAAAGCATATACGGTTTTAAATACTTGACAAGCTTCAAATCTATTTATCCTCCTCGTCTATAAGATTTTTCAGAATTTTACGCAGCACCGACAACAGCTGCTCCTGCTCCTGTTGGGAGACTCCTCTGAGCATTATCTCCTCGGTCTCCTCGCATTTGTTTCTGATAAAGTTATCCATTTCCCTGCCCTTTTCGGTAATATATACTCGCATCTGGCGCAGGTCTTTTTCGTCCGCACGGCGTTTTACCAAGCCATCGGCTTCCATTTTGGAAAGCGCCACCGAAACGGTCGGTGCGGTGAGATGTGTTCTTTTGACTATCTGCAGCTGAGTGATCCCGTCCTCATGGGAAAGACACATCAGCATTTTGCGGAAGCCGTGAGATATACCCACACGCTCCGACTCTCTTTTTACCGCCATTCCGAACATTTTTGAAATATCGTTTATGAACATGGAAGGCGTTGCGTCGTCCTTTTGCAGCAACATTCGTGGATCTTTTATCATATCCGTAGTCTTATCTTCCTGCATTTTATCACTCCTTCAAATTAATTAGTCATCTAATTAGTTTACTAACTAATTATAAACCCTACGTTTCCGTTTGTCAATGACGAATTTGTAAATTCATAATTAATGTGCAGGCTCAAAACGAACGCATGAGAGCTTGTGAAGTTAGATAGGACGTTTCGACCGTTCCAATAAATAGCGATATGTTCCGCTGCGGCGGAACTTTTTTTGAATAAATAGCCCAAATGGTATTTACAAGAGCGTAATTTTGTGATATACTTATTTAGTGGTATTGTTGCTGTTTGACGGTGCCGCTAATTTTGCTTTGTAAGCAAGGAGGACAAATTTCATGGTAAGAGCAATTGTAGGTGCAAACTGGGGCGACGAAGGTAAGGGCAAGCTTACCGACATGATGGCTCAGGAGTCGGATATAGTTATCCGTTTTCAGGGCGGTGCAAACGCCGGACACACCATAGTAAATCACTACGGAAAGTTCGCTCTGCACACATTACCGTCAGGTGTATTCTATGATCATACAACTAATATTATCGGCAACGGAGTTGCTCTTGATGTTCCAAGATTTTTCAAAGAGGTCGGCGAGGTAACGGCTCAGGGCGTTCCTATGCCTAAGATACTTATTTCCGACAGAGCGCAGATGGTAATGCCTTATCATATACTGTTCGACCAGTATGAGGAAGAAAGACTGGGCAAGGCAAGCTTCGGCTCTACCAAATCGGGAATTGCACCTTTTTATTCCGATAAATACGCAAAAATAGGTTTTCAGGTTCAGGAGCTTTTCGACGAAGAAGCTCTTAAAGTAAAGATCAAGAGAGTGCTTGAAACAAAGAACATTCTTCTCGAGCATCTTTACCACAAGCCCGCTATTGATGCAGACGAGTTGTTCGCTACTCTTATGGAGTACAAGAAAATGCTTGAGCCTTATGTATGCGATGTTTCTGCATATCTGTGGCAGGCTATCAAGGACGGCAAGGAGATTCTTCTCGAGGGTCAGCTTGGCTCGCTGAAAGACCCCGACCACGGTATTTATCCGATGGTAACTTCGTCTTCCACACTTGCCGCTTACGGCGCTATCGGCGCAGGTATCCCTCCTTATGAAATAAAGAAGATAGTAACTGTGGTCAAGGCTTATTCTTCGGCTGTTGGTGCAGGTGCTTTCGTTTCGGAGATATTCGGCGAAGAGGCTGACGAATTAAGACGCAGAGGCGGCGACGGCGGAGAGTACGGCGCTACAACAGGCAGACCGAGAAGAATGGGCTGGTTCGACTGCGTAGCTTCAAAATACGGCTGCCGTATCCAGGGTACTACAGACGTTGCATTCACAGTTCTTGACGTTCTGGGATATCTTGATAAGATACCCGTTTGCGTGGGCTACGAGGTTGACGGCAAGGTAACTACAGACTTCCCTACCACTCAGACTCTTGAAAAGTGCAAGCCTGTTCTTGAAGTTCTTGACGGCTGGAACTGCGATATCAGAGGCATAAGAAACTACGACGAGCTTCCCGAGAACTGCAAGAAGTACATAGAGTTTGTTGAGGAGCACATCGGCTTCCCTATCACAATGGTATCAAACGGTCCTAAGAGAGAGGATATCATCTATCGTGAGAGCAAGCTGAAATAATTGAATAACGATATTAAAAGCTGCTGTCGGTTCAGTCCGGCGGCAGCTTTTTCATTTACAAAAAGTTCATTTTTTCAAACGATTAACTATGCTGCCGGCATAACAAATCTAAAGCCAAAGCTGATAAGATATAAATGTCAGAACAAATGCCGAATGTTTTCCCATTATGCATTTGCATTGAATTTTTTGAGGAACTTTGCAAGGAATAAAACTTTTGCAAGTTCAATTATTTGCGTATATAATGTATATATTGGAGGGAAAGCCATGCAGTCCGTTAAAAACAAAACAGCCGTGCCGATAAAAAACAAGGATTATGAAAAGCTCAACACTCTTTACAGAGATCTTGCCGATATGGTAGGCTATGACAACGCCGTAAAGCTTTATGACGCCTACAAAGGCACGCAGCTGACATTTCCGAAAAAGCTGTATTCAAGGGAATACATAACAAAATGTATAATCGACGAATACGACGGTACAAACATAAAAGATCTTTCGGCGAAATATGATTACTCTGAACGCTGGGTAAGAAAGATACTTTTGAAAAAATAAAAAAGGGGTGATAAAAAAGGCAGCGGCTATTGGTTTAAAACGGACAAGCACATTTGGCAACTATTAAAAATGAGAGGTGTTTTAAAATGAAAAAATTTTTATCGTTATTTCTTATGGTCTCACTTCTGATGACCGCTTTGGTTTCGTGCGGAAGCAAAGAGGAGGAGGAAACTCTGAAAGGTGAAGAATTGCAGGATCATCTGAATTCATCAGCTAAATTGATTTACAATTCAGTGAACTACCAAATGACAGAATGGGATACTCTTGGGGAAGCAATAACGTTCCCTTGCGAATTCCATAATTATGAATTTACATTCAAATTGGGTGAAGTAAATTCAGATAATGACAGCGCCAAAAAGGTTCAGGAGTACCTTTCAGAATCAAAAAGCATAACCAAAGAAGTTATTGCAGATGACAGTGATTATTATGTGTATATATCTGTAGGTGAAAGCTCTTCAGGT
>JBJERD010000134.1:0-3264 GCA_051882095.1 Oscillospiraceae bacterium | reverse complement strand
TGAACTTTCCGAGATAAAGCTTGTTTCAACTCCTGCTGCCGAATATCCACTCAAGCTGTCACAAGGCAAGCTGAACTGTTCCATTGAGGTAAATCTGGATAACCGTTCGGTTTCTCTGAGAAACCCTTATGAAAAGGCAATATTTAAGCTTCAGGAGGGTATTGTTCACGGAATGCATAAGTTCATGCATGAGAACAACTTTACCGAAATACACACCCCTAAAATAGTTGCTCAGGGTGCAGAGGGTGGAGCTAATATCTTCCGTCTTGACTACTTCCAGAAGTCGGCGTTCCTTAATCAGTCACCGCAGTTCTATAAGCAGGCTGCAATAGCTTTCTTCGACAGAGTGTACGAGATCGCTCCCGTATACCGTGCAGAGAAGCACGCTACTTCACGTCATATCAACGAATATATCGGTCTTGACTTTGAAATGGGCTATATCGACAGTATGTATGATGTAATGGCAATGGAAACTGCTATGCTCAAGTCGATAATGGAGTATCTCAAAGAGAATTATCAGAACGAGATAAAAATACTTGACGCTGATATTCCCGAAATAAATGAGATCCCGTCAATCAAATTCTGCGACGCTATCGATCTGCTCAGAGGCGGGGAGGGCAACGGAAAAAAATTTGACCTTGACCCTGAGGACGAGGTAAAGCTTTGCGAATACGCAAAGGAAAAATACGGCTGCGAGTTTATTTTCGTAACGCATTTCCCGTCGTCTAAGCCTCCGTTCTATGCTATGAATTCAAGAGAAGACCCCAGAGAGGCATACAAGTTCGACCTTCTGTTCAGAGGACTTGAGATCACTTCGGGCGGTCAGAGAATCCATGATTATGACGAACAGGTAGCAAAAATGAAAGCACAGGGACTTGATCCTGACGATTTCAAGAGCTATCTTGAATCTCATAAATACGGACTTCCTCCCCACGGCGGACTTGGTATCGGTCTTGAAAGACTGCTTATGAAGCTGCTCAGAAAGAACAATATCCGTGAAACTTCAATGTTCCCGAGAGATATCAACAGACTTGTTCCGTAATAATAAATCGCTTCGGTTTTTGCCGGGGCGATTTTTTTTATCATAAAAGTCCAATAATAAAAATATAACTGTATGAGAAAGACTTAACAGGAGGACTTTTATGAGAAAGCTTTTTATCGTTATATCACTATTTTGTCTCCTTTGTTCATGCTCATCGCAGAGCAGCGGAGGAGCAGAGCTTCAAATGGTATCGCCCACACCTGAATGTGAACAGATAACATTACAGGACAAGCATTCTTCGGGAATGTCATATCAGCCATTTACCGACGTATATCAGCCGTTGAATTACGACTGCGTTAAAGCTGTATGGATCTCATATATAGATCTATCTGAAATGCTTACGGGTAAAACAAAAGACGAATTTAAGAGCAATTTCAGCAAGGCTTGCTTTGATATCAAAGCTCTTGGCTGTAATACGGTTTATACTCATGTGAGGGCGTTTAGTGATGCATATTATGATTCCCAACTGTTTCCTCATTCAAAAGGGATAATCGGAACTATAGATTCAACTATTGATTTTGATCCTCTGGAGATAATGGTCGAAACTGCGCATAAATACGGTCTTTCTTTTCATGCATGGATAAATCCGTTAAGGTGCGAGACAAAAGAAAACATTGACCTGTTGAATGATAAGTATAAAATAAAGCAATGGTACAACGATCCCGAAAGATATGATGAATATATAGTAAAGGTAGAGAGCGATCGGCATTACTGGCTGAACCCTGCAATAAAGGACGTGCGCAGTCTGATATGCAGCGGAGTGGCTGAGATAATAGAAAACTATAATGTTGACGGAATACACATGGACGATTATTTTTATCCTACCGACGAACTGTATTTTGACGCAGGGACTTATGTTGAAGCAGGAGTTACTGTCCCCCTCAGTGACTGGAGACTTGATAACTGCTCTCAGATGGTCAGTGAGATATACGATACGGTCAAGAAATGCAATCCACAGGTGCAGTTTGGTATTTCTCCGCAGGGAAACATAGAAAACAATTATGATTTCTTGTTTGCAGATGTGAGACTGTGGTGTAGTACTGACGGATATGTCGATTACATTGCACCGCAGATATATTTCGGATATGAAAACTCTCAGAAGCCTTTTATTGAAACTATAAATGAATGGAGCGAGATAGTAACTGACAAGAATACAAAGCTGATAATCGGATTGGCGCCTTACAAAATTTTTGATGAAGAGGAATTTCAAGAAACAACAGGAATAATCGCAAAGCAGATATCGGATTCCTTTTCACTTGATAATTGCAGCGGAACGGCGCTTTATAATTATCTGAATATGTTTAATGCGCCGCAAGACGATGTTTCCCGCATGAACGAAGAACGTAGTCTGATAAAAACTGTTCTGTCAGATCATTGATATGTAATATCAGTAATATTCCATGCAGAGAGCCATATGTTAGTATGACAAAAATCAAAAGAAATTTTTGTGCAAACTGCGTTATTTTCAGAATTTGCTTGCAAAATATATTATTTTGTTGTATAATAAAAATAGTGCATGGAATATCTGTGCTTTATTTTTTAGGAGGGATTTAAGTGTATAAAATAGTTACTAGAAAGCAGCTCAACGAGCAGGTAGTTCTTATGGAAATCGAAGCTCCGTATATTGCTGCTAAGGCAGAAGCCGGTCAGTTCATCATCTACAGAATTGATGAGATGGGTGAAAGAATTCCGCTTACTATCGCAGATTATGACAGAGAAAAGGGAACTATCACTATCATCTTCCAGACTATCGGCGGTTCAACTCAGGCTCTTGCAGCTCTTAATGAAGGAGATTCTATCCTTGACGTTGCAGGACCTCTCGGAGTGCCTACAGAGTATAAAGAAGGAGCAAAGAGAGTTGCTGTTATAGGCGGCGGCGTAGGCTGCGCTATCGCATATCCTCAGGCTAAGAAGCTTCACGGAATGGGCGTTCACGTAGATCTTATCGCAGGCTTCAGAAATAAGGATATCATTATTCTTGAAGACGAGATGAAAGAAGTATCAACCGATCTTCACATCTGCACAGACGACGGTTCTTATGGCTTCAAGGGCTTTGTTACAGACAAGCTCAAGGAGTTGATCGAAAGCGGTGCTCAGTATGATGAAGTTATTGCTATCGGTCCTGTTCCTATGATGAAGTTCGTTTGCAAAACTACTGAGCCTTACGGTATCAAGACAACAGTTTCTCTCAATCCTATCATGATTGACGGAACCGGAATGTG
>JBJERD010000133.1:0-3295 GCA_051882095.1 Oscillospiraceae bacterium | reverse complement strand
CCCCTTGTCGCTCACCGCAGTGAGCGAAATCCCCTATCCGCAGGGAGCTCCGAAAGGGGTGAATTTCAAAACAGTCCGGTGGACTGTTTTGAAAGAGGGGAAGCCCTGCGATAGAGGGCTTCCCCTAATAGTTTTTTCGACAGACTGAAATGACGGACTCAAAAGCCCGTCATTTTTTTCACAAAGAAAAAAGGCAGTCAAACGACTGCCTTCTAACTTGTGTAAAAATTTTGGAGAGGATGAAACGAGCTAAGAGTTAATTCACTTAGTGTTTTCATTCTTTTTTCTTTCTGTTTGTTCTACAATTAATATTATACTCTTTTTGCCGCCAACATCAAGAACAATACAATTACATTTTACTACAGCATTATTACAATCGTTTCCGAATTGTAACCGTTTTGGTATAATTGAACCCTAAAAATTGTAAAAAAAACAACCCGACCTTATAGACAAACTGCCTATAAAATCGGGTAAATATTTGTGATATATTGCCTGCAAAGGATCAGTAGTCAACTCCGTAAGCAGCACGGTATTCCTTCATTTTGTCAAGATACTCCTTGCCTTCAACAACGCCGTCCTCGATAGCCTTGATGATGTCGTTGATGTTAACGATAGAGTAAACCTTTACGCCGAACTCGGTGAAAGCGTCCTGAACGGCTGAATTGTCGCTGGTGAGGGATTTTTCCATTCTGTCAACTGTGATGACCATTCCCGAAACGTCAACATCGGCAGCCGATTTCAGCTTGGGGAGAGATTCTCTGAGAGCCTTTCCCGAAGTCATAACGTCGTCGATGATGATGACCTTTTCACCGTCGGCAAGCTTCTTTCCAACGAACATTCCGCCCTCGCCGTGATCCTTGGCTTCCTTTCTGTCAAAGCAGTAGGAAACATTCACGCCGTACTTTGTGCTGAGCGCAACAACAGCTGAAACTGCAAGAGGAATACCCTTGTAAGCAGGTCCGAAAAGCGTTTCAACGGGTATCTTGTTGTCAACTATGCAGTCAGCATAAAAGCCGCCCAGCTTTGCAAGCTGTTCACCCGTCTTGTAATTTCCGCAGTTGATGAAGTAAGGAGCCTTTCTTCCGCTTTTGAGTGTGAAATCGCCGAAAGTAAGCACTCCGCTGTCTACCATGAATTTTATGAACTCTTCCTTGTAGGTCATTTGAAAACACCCTTTCGTTTTTATCAGTAAAATAATTATACCACATTTTGCTCGGCATTGCAAGTGCGGTGCATGGAATAAAAACAAAGGGAGCAGAAAATTCCGCTCCCTTGCAAATATATCGGCAGCTTATGCCTTTTTGTCTTCTTCCGATGTTTCTCCGCCGTTTTCTTTTTCGGGCTGAGATACCTTTTGCAAAACCACCACCGCCTTGAAGACATCTCCGTCCAACTCAACTCTGAACACGCCGCCGCAGGCTTCTGTGAAGGTCTTTGCTATTGAAAGACCAAGACCGTTTCCGCCGTCGGTTCGGGATTTGTCTCCTCTGGTGAAGCGCTCGGTTATCTCGTCGGGAGTGAAAGTCATTTCATAGCTTGCGGTGTTTTTCATCTCTATCCGCACATAGCCGTTTTCTTCGGTCATGGTGAGGAATATCCTCGTGCCGTCCATCGAGTAGTTGAGAGCGTTGTCGATAAGGTTCTGGAACACTCTGTAAAGCTTGTTGCCGTCCGCCATTATCATAGCCGACTGGGGCTCAATGCTTATTTTCAGCTGCTTGCCGCTCTTTTCTATCTTGTCCTGAGCGTCCGCAAGAGCCTGGTTGAGCAGTATCACCGAGTCGATAAGCTCCATATCCACATCTACGCCGCTTGTCGCCTTTGCCAGCGAGAAAACGTCCGCAACGATGTTTTTAAGCTTTTCCGACTTCTGTTCAAGTATCTTTACATAGTCCATGGCTTCGGGAGTAAGCTCCTCAGTTTTAAGCAGGTCGATGTAGCTGATTATTGACGTCAGCGGAGTTTTCAGATCGTGTGAAACGTTGGTGACAAGCTCTATCTTCATTCTCTCCGACTGCACCTGTTTCTCTACCGTTTCCTTGATGTTTTCGGATATCTCCGCAAGCTTTTTGCTGTTGCTGTATGCAGGAGAACCCTCCTTGATGTCGTCTGATATTTCCTCTCCCTTGCTGATAGAATCTATCTGTTTGTCAAGAGCGTCAAGGTCTTTGTATATTCTGAACTGGGTTATCACAAACCATGCAAGATATATGGCATAGATTATAATTGCGGCAATTCCCACAGGATGAACCTGGGTGTAGATCTCCGTTCCGTAGTCGTCATAGTATTCAATGCGGTTTATCGTTGCGGTCACTATGATGATAGTAAGCAGACTAGCGACAATAAATATCCATTCTCTCACAAACAGCTTGTGCGAAACCGAATGGTTATCATATTTCTTATAAAGTCCCGAACTGTTTATTTCATTTTTCAGCCGTTTATGCAGTTTGTTCAGCTGCTTGATAATGAAGAAATCCTTCCAGAAGGTGTGGACTTTTATTTTGCTGATGATAGAAAGTGAAAAGCCCAGACAAGCGGCTCCCATAAGCGCTGCCGCTGCGCTGACTATCCAGTATGAGTAAGGCGAATTTATCTTTACAAGGCTTTCAAGAACGATTTGAAGGTCATAATCGGCAACTATAATTGCACTCAGTGAGAAGGTGCTTATGGCACAGACTATGAGAATATCGGTGTGCCACCGTCCGAAGCCTATGCAGTAACGCCACTTTTTGCCGTCGCACAGCTGAGGATCATAGCCGCAGACTATCACAAGATAAACAAGGCTTATTATCAGCATCAGTATTGAAACTAATACTCTCAGAGTCAGCTTTCGGCTGACGGAAACTTTTTCGTCGTACTGTTTTTCGGCTGCCGCAAGCTTTTCCTGTTTGGGTCTTATAAGCACAGTTATTTCATCGTCGTTCAGCGGATTGAAAACATAGTCGTCAAGGTCTTCAATATACCGTTCTCCGTATTCAACGCCGTCAATATCTTCTGTAGCAGAATAATATTCGTCCTCGTTTTCCTGCGTCAGCTTTTCACGGACATAGCCATTTACTATATATCTTTTTTCTTCGTCCGATGTGTCGAAATCGTAGATGATCAGATCATCGTAAGGACCGTAGCACATAATGTATCTGCCGTAGTTGTCCTTTCCCGACCAGCCTATCGGCAGAGAAGATATGGGGCATTCTTCATAGCCTTCGTAGTAGTAGTATTCGGGTGAAAACACTATATAGTCGTTATATATCTGGAAAGATGGATGATAGCCCTCACCGTCTGTTATCTTATCGTA
>JBJERD010000132.1:0-3311 GCA_051882095.1 Oscillospiraceae bacterium | reverse complement strand
GGTGGACTGTTTTGAAAGAGGGGAAGCCCTGCGATAGAGGGCTTCCCCTTACTCTAAGCATGAATAGGTTTTTCGACAAGCTGTGACTGCCGTTTTGCTGCGGCAGTCTTTTTTATACAATATGTTGTACATGGCTTTCGGAATGTTACGATATTGTGATTGTCGGTTTGTGTAATATGATAAAATACAACTGTTCGATTTGTGCAAAAAGTTGAAATAAATCAAAGCTTTAGATAAGAGTGTTCACAGGAAAGAAAATATGTGTTATAATTAATGTGTGTATACAGCGCCGATCTCTGCGTTTTTGCAGAGCAGCGCCTAATATTTCCGAAAGCGAGGTCTGAATAAAAATGGGCAGCAAAATTGTTGTAAGACATTATAAATATAAGAACATTGCAATTGCCATGGCGATACTGCTTCTGATGATCCTGTCGATAGCCACGGCTTGCAGCTCTGACAGCGGAAAGAAAGTAGAGCCTGTTGCAAAAACGGAGTCTTCTGCCGAAAAGGTAACCAAGCCGAAAAAAGAGGAATCGTCTTCCGTGCCATTCAAGGCGGAAGACCTCACAAAGAATTACAAGTATATCAATGTGAAAAATGAAAGCGGTCTGGGCAGCGGAAATCTTGTTGTAATAAATTCAACATTCAAGTATGCCGGCGGTATTCCATCGGATCTTGACGGCGTTTACGGATATCTCTTCGATAAGAGCGGCGCTCAGATAGGTTTTACAAGCAGCACCGAGGTCAAGGGAAGAAAAGATATGCTGACGGCGTTTAATGAGATGCTTTGCGGATTCTATGAAAAAACAAAGCTGAAAACTCTTATGGTCAGCAATATGTATACAGGCGAAGAGCCGCAGGATAATGATCAGGGTGAGGAGGACTCTTCCGAGACCGAAGAAGAGAACACAGCCGAAGCTGCGCAGCCCTCATGCTATGAGCATGAAAGCGGTCTAGCGCTGGACTTGCAGCTCTATTTTGCCGAAGAGGGAACATATCCCGAATTTGACGGAACGGGCAAATATACATGGCTTGGTGAAAACTGCTGGCAGTATGGGTTTATTCAGCGGTATACCGAGGAAAAAGCTTCTGTGACGGGAATGAGTGCTGTTCCTGAGCATTTCAGATATGTTGGCAAGCCCCATGCTGAAATAATGCATAACGAATCGCTGAGCCTTGAAGAATATATCGAGTTCGTCAAGCATTATAACTTTGAAAATCCCTACAGCTTTGAAAGCAAGGACGGAAACTGCTATGCGCTCTATTATACAGTAATGAGCAGCGAAAAGAGCACCAACTGTCCCATACCTCTCACCAAAAACAGCGAAGAGTATGAATATGAGATATCGGGAGATAACATGGGCGGATATGTAGTCTGCGTAAAGATTGTCTCTGCCGACGGCGAAAGCGATTCGGAACAGACCGAGAGTGAGAACGATTCAGACGATTCGCAGGCTTCCGACGAATCCTCCGAAGCTGCTGCCGACGAGTCATCAAGTCAGGCGGCGCAGGGATAAATCATAAAAAGGAGAAATATCTATGGGAATTGAAACTGTTGAACTTAAAGTTGACTATGCAGCAGCAGGACTCAGCGGAGAGGGCTGTCACCCCACTCTGACCTGCTATACCAATACGCCATTTGACGAAATGGGAAGAAGAAATCACCGTGCGGTGGTCATCTGTCCCGGCGGCGGATATGATTATTGCTCCGAGAGAGAGGGCGAGCCTATCGCTTTCAGATTTCTTGCAGCGGGGATAAACGCTTTTGTGCTGAGATATTCATGCGTAAAGAAAAAGTTCCCCACCGCAGCGTTGGAGTGTGCCGCAGCAATAAAGCATATCAGAGATAACGCAGAAAAATATGATATCGACCCCGACAAGATAGTAGTAGCAGGCTTTTCGGCAGGCGGACATCTTGCGGCAACGCTGGCTAATTTCTGGGACAGCGAAATTCTTACCAAGCCTCTCGGCTGCAAGCCGGAGGACATTAAGGTGAATGGCTCAATGCTTTGCTATCCCGTGCTTACCAGCGACGAGAAATACACTCACGAGGGTTCGATAGTAAATCTGCTGGGAGAGGAAGATCCGCAGGAGATAAGAGAACTTGTTTCAATGGAAAAGCGTATACATGAGAATACTCCCCCAACGTTTTTGTGGCATTGCGCCGACGACGGCTGCGTGCCTGTTGAAAACTCACTGTTTTACATGACCGAGCTTTCAAAGAATAAGATACCTTTTGAGAGCCACATCTACGAGTGGGGCGGACACGGTCTTGCGCTGTGCGACCAGACCACGGCAACATGGGAAGGTCATATTCAGCCGGTTGCGGCAGGCTGGGCAAAGCTTGCGGCAGAATGGATACTGAGATTGTAATGCCGGATAATAATTGAATTTTCAGACGCTGTTTTTTGAGAACAGCGTCTTGTTTTTTAACAGAAAAGCCGCCTTTGACATATTATAAATCACTACATTTAATGGAGGGATAAGATATGTCTGAGGTTTATTTTTTAGGAGCAATGACCACTAACGGATTTTCTACCGAATTCGGAAAAACCATTGCTGACGAAGGTGTTTTTACTTATATTCTGAAGGGCGGTCCGGGGACGGGAAAATCCTCGCTTATGAAAAAAGCGGCAAAGCATTTTGAGAACAGCTGCCATTGTGAGCGCTATTACTGTTCTTCCGACCCCGATTCGCTGGACGCTGTTGTGTTCAGAGATCTTGGTGCGGCTATCGTGGACGGCACTTCTCCTCATGT
This sequence comes from Oscillospiraceae bacterium, assembly GCA_051882095.1. GTDB lineage: Bacteria > Bacillota > Clostridia > Oscillospirales > Ruminococcaceae > FB2012. The sequence goes on along the minus strand of JBJERD010000132.1, from coordinate 553 downwards.
TTTCGACCCGCTGGTGCCGGGTGTTAATCAGAAGATCGTCGATCTTGGCGAGTACTGGGACGAAAACAAGCTGAAATACAACGGAAAAGCAATTGCTGAGGTGACGGCTGCAAATAAGTCTATGCTTGCCAGAGCGGCAAGGTTCACCGGTGCGGTCACAAATATATGCTCCGACACCTATCAGATAGGCTGCGAGTGTATGCTGTACAAAAAACTGGACTCTTTTGCCGACAGGTTCAAGAGAAAGATCCTTGGCAAAAAGGGAAACGGAAGCGGTTCAAAGCTTATAAGACAGCTGACGGCTGTTACCGAGAACGGCATCATGACAATGACCGAGACTCTTGAGGACTATTTCGACGTGTATTATGTCCGTGACGATTACTTTGCGGCGGCGAATTATCTTATGTCGCTGCTTGCCGACGAGGCTGTTATCAGAGGCTATGACGTTATACTTTGTCCATGTCAGCTGCTCAACAATACCTCATATGAGCATCTGCTTATTCCCGAACAGGGCGTTGCATTGGTAAGCGAGTCGGCTCTGGGCGGCAGAACA
>JBJERD010000131.1:0-3327 GCA_051882095.1 Oscillospiraceae bacterium | reverse complement strand
GGTGGACTGTTTTGAAAGAGGGGAAGCCCTGCGATAGAGGGCTTCCCCTTATCCTGTGCATATAATTTTTTCAGACAAATCGACAGGCGAACAACTATTATAAGCTGTTCGCCTGTTTTGTCGTTATTCTATCTCGTCTCCATAAATAAGTCCTCTTGATGTGGTGGCAAGATATATCCTGCCTTTGCGCCTGGGGTCGCCGCTTACAGATGATATACCGCCGAAGCATTGACCGTCAGAGTTTATCTTCTCCCAGCTTTTGCCGCAGTCGGAAGAGCGGTAGAAGCCGTATTTTCCGCATATCCTGCCAACCGTGTAAAGCGTCACAGCTGCGTTTTCACCTTTTCCGAAGCCTATGCAGCGTGAATAGTCTCCGCCGCTAAGAAGATTTTTCACACGGCAGGTAAAGCTTTGCTTGTCAAACTCCAGAACATAAAGTCCGTCGATGCCGTTTGCAAGCCATATTACGCCTGTTTTCAGGGGCTGACAGCGTATCTCTCTCCTGTCATGGATATCGTTGGGGTCGGAGGTTATCTCTCCGTCGGTTGGAACGGGGCGGAAGCTTTCTCCCTTGTCAATGCTGGCGAAAAGTCTGTTGTCAAAGGTGAATCCGTAGAAAACATCGCTGTCGGTGCGGTCGGCAAAGACCTTTACATGAAAAGGCGTTTCAATGGCAGAGCCTGCGCTGTCAAGAAAAACCGAGCGCCGCCAGCTTTTGCCCTCGTCGTCGGTAAACACTGTCATGTCCGAGCGGAAAATATTACGGAAGCTCAAAGTCCATAATATCCTCTTTCCGTCAGCCGAAAGCGCCGCCCAGCCCGAATTTACATTAGGCTTTTCGATCTCCGAAACCGCAGCATCTATGTTTTCTGAAATACCCACAGGACAGCTAAGCCTTTCCCAGCTTTTGCACTGGTCACGGCTGAGGATAAGTCCGCCTTTTGTTCTGCCCGTCCAGTTGCCTCTGGGCGTTACGACCACATAATAAGGGTAGTCGTCTGTAAAGTCTGCGTTGAGACAGGTAATGTATCTGTTGCCGTTTTCGTCCGCAAAGGAGTTTTCACAGGGCTTGTCAACGTCAGTAAAAGCGAAGCCGCCAAGGTCGCCCACAATGTCGATCACCTGCACATCTCCCTGTGACGGCGAGTATACGTTAAGATGAACCGTTTCCTCCAGACCGTCGCAGAGGGGAGCGAATCTTACCGTTTTATCAGTCAGGTTTTCTGTAAAGAATATCCCTGTGCCTGTGTTGAACAGGGCAAAGCTTTTGTTGTGCGGAGATACCTTGAAGTCGCTTATCCAGTGTATGCATGAACCTCCGCCGTTGTATTGGGGCTTCATGTAAGGCACAGTCCAGCTGACCTCGCCCGTTTCCAGGGCGTAAAGAATCTTCTCCCAGCTTTCTCCGCAGTCAAAGCTGCGGTAGATGATGTCGTCAAACTGACGGCATACGGTAGAAATATAAACAACGCCGCCGCTGCACTCAGCTGCGCAGTATGCTCCCTTTATTTTTCGCCGTTTATCCATGTGGGTATCGGGGTCTGTGGGAGTAATATCCTTATCAAACTCTATCCTGCCGCCTGTGTATCTGTATCTGAAAACTCTTCCGTCGTAAGCCGTGCCTGTATCGCAGGAATATGCACCCATTCCGCCCCACACTACTTTTCCGCTCTGACAGTAGGTGATGTAAATATACTGCCCGTCAAACGCTGCCTTTTGGGGAACAAATCCCGTGTAGTCGCACTCGCTGCAGTCGTAGCCGTCGGGAGTGAAAAGGGGTGAAAAGCTTTTGCCCATGTCGTATGAGCAGTAGAGAGTGCAGCCTCGCCTTTTGCCGTCGGGAGAGTTTACCTCGCCGTTTGTGCCTGCCAGCATTGCCGTGCCGTCGGGAGATATCCATATGAACGTGAGATTTTTTTCTCCGTTCACCGAAACGCTTTCCCAGCTGTCGCCCATGTCGCAGGAGCGGAAAAGTCCTGCCGTCTGTGAGGCGAACCATATCACGCCGTCCTTGTATAAAAGCCGTTCACCTGTGGAACGTCCCGCTTCGTTTCCGTGGACAGAGCAGGGCAAAGGCTTGTCCGTAAAGGTATCTCCACGGTCAAAGGAAACCGACAGATAATTCTCATGCTTTGTTCCGCACGCCATAAGAAGTACTCTGTCGTCATCTTCGCACACAGCTATAGAAAGAGGAAAGGTCTGCGCAGGGTGTTCAGCCGTAACGCCGTCGCAAAGAGGCTGCCACCTCATGCCGTCAAAGTCAAAGCGGTAAACTCCGCCGATATCCGTTCTGGCGTAAAGTATCCTGTCATTTTTGGGATGAAAAACAAACCCCGTAACGTAGCCGCCGCCGGGGATAGGGCAGTTTTTGTATGCATATGGTATCTGATTGGTCACTGAATACATAGCTTATTTCCTTTCGGTAAGAGAAGTTACCATTCGATAGTTGAAACGTCGGCAGGCCGGGGGTTTAAGATAACGCTGTCAACTCTGCTGTTTTTGACCTTGATGACTCTGTCCGCCATAGGTGCAATGGCGGAGTTGTGAGTGATGACAATGACTGTCATTCCGTTGCTGCGGCAGGTGTCCTGAAGCAGTTTGAGGATAGTTTTTCCCGTGTTGTAGTCCAGCGCTCCCGTAGGCTCGTCGCAAAGAAGAAGCTTTGGCTGCTTGGCAAGCGCCCTTGCGATAGAAACTCTCTGCTGCTCTCCGCCCGAAAGCTGAGAGGGAAAGTTGTTCATTCTGTCTTCAAGACCAACGTTTTTTAGCACCTCTTCGGGAGAAACAGCGTCCTTGCATATCTGGGTTGCAAGCTCAACGTTTTCAAGTGCGGTAAGATTGTTCACCAGATTGTAGAACTGAAAAACAAAGCCGATGTCGTAACGCCTGTAGGCGGTCAGCTGACGCTTATTGTATTTTGCAATGTCATTTCCGTCAACGATTATCTCGCCCTCGTCGCAGCGGTCCATTCCGCCCAGCATATTGAGTATGGTAGTCTTACCTGCGCCGCTTGCGCCCACAATGACCGCAAATTCGCCTTTTTCTATTTCAAAATTAACGTTATCCGAAGCGTTTATAGTCACCTCGCCCATCTGATAGCGCTTGCATACGTTTTTAAACTGAACAAAGCTCATGCTATTATCCTCCGCAGTTATTTGTTTTTATTCATTATACTATAGAAAAGACTTTTTTTCAAGCGTCCGAATATAATTTGTAAAAATAAAAGGGACTGCTGCACGATGTCAGAAATCACAAAGATCACGGTGCGATGCCTATATCGCCCCGTTCTTTTGTTAATCTCAGACTGTGCAACAGTCCTCCAAATAC
>JBJERD010000130.1:0-3332 GCA_051882095.1 Oscillospiraceae bacterium | reverse complement strand
TACAGATTTTGAAGAATAACGAGAGCTATTATTCTCTCGTGCTTGCAGTTGCAAAAAGAGCAAGACAGATAACCGACGATGCTTTTGACAACAAGAAGATACTGAATGAAAAGCCCGTTAAGACAGCGGTTGATGAGTTTGCTTCCGCAGAATACAAGCTTATCGAGGATCCGAGCCTCAAAAGCTGATAATTAATTAAGGGAGGAAGGAAAAATGCGGGGCGTGTTTCTTGTAGCTAAGGTTGCAATTGCCCGTGCGGCTTACAGCTTTGACAGCGAGTACAGCTATATTGTCCCCGACGAGATGAAAGAGCTTATCCGAAGCGGTTCGAGAGTAATCGTGCCTTTCGGAAACGGAAACAAGAGGACTATGGGCTTTGTCACAAGGCTATACGAATCCTGCGAGTTCAATGAAAAGCTCAAACCGCTTTCAAAGCTTGTGGACAGTCAGCCGCTTGTTACCGAGGAAATGATGAGGATCATTTTCTGGCTGAAAGAAAACACCTTCTGTACCTTCTTTGACGCATATAAGTCGGTGGTTCCTACCGGCTTCAGCTATAATTTCTCTCAGCATTACGCTCTTGCCAATACGGTAATTCCCGACAGCGAGCTTGATGAAAAGGAGCTTAACGTCATCAATTTCATGAGGGGAGCGCAGAATCAGAGGGAGGTTGACGAATATCTTGATTTCACCGCCAATCCACGGCTGAAAAAAGTAGTGGCAGGACTTATCGACAAAGGCTTTATCGAAGAGCTTGACGTGCTGAAAAGGCGTGTGGGCGATGAAACGGTAAAGATGATTCGTCTTTCTGACGGCTATCTGCAAAGCGTGAAAAACGGCTCTGCGCCTACTCTTACACAAAAGCAGAAGCTGGTGGTAGACCTGCTTCTGGACTGTACCTCCGCTTCGGTGAAAGAGATATGCTATATGACCAACTGCACGACTGCGCTTATCAAGAGAATGGTCTCAAAGGATATTGTCGCCGAGTATGAGTACGAGGTGATGCGAAACGCAATCGGAGATATTACCGAGAGCAAAGATCCCGAGAGTATTATTCTCAACAGCGAGCAGCAGCAGGCTTATGACGGCATAATGGGGCTTGTGAACGCCGATAAACCGTCCGGCGCATTGCTTTACGGAGTGACCGGCAGCGGAAAGACAGCAGTATTTTTCAGGCTTATCGACTCGGTGCTGAGATCGGGTAAAACGGCGCTTATGCTTGTGCCGGAGATATCGCTTACTCCGCAGATGGTCAATAAGTTCAAAGCCTATTTCGGCTCGTGTATAGCAGTTCTTCATTCATCCCTTTCTCTCGGTCAGCGCACCGACGAGTTCAAGCGTATCAAAAACGGTGATGCAAAAATAGTTATCGGTACAAGAAGTGCAGTGTTTGCTCCGCTGTCCGATATAGGAATAATCATAATGGACGAGGAGGGGGAGCATACCTATAAATCGGAGACCTCTCCCAGATATCACGCCAGAGATGTGGCTATCCAGCGCTGCGGATATCATAGCGCCGTGCTGCTTATGGCTTCGGCAACTCCGTCACTTGAAAGCTTTTACTATGCTCAGAAGGGCAGGTTTCATCTTTTTGAAATGCGCAGCCGCTATGCCGACGCAGTTCTGCCCGAGGTTGAAATAATTGATATGTCGCAGGAAGATTCCGACGGCTTGTTCAGCCGAAGGCTTCTTGATAAGATAGGCGAAACTCTTGATAAAAAGGAGCAGACCATTCTGCTGCTTAACCGCAGGGGATTTAATACCTACGTTTCCTGTCTGGACTGCAAGCAGCCGATATCCTGCCCCAACTGCGGAATACCGCTTACCTATCACAAGAAAAACGGCAAGCTCATGTGCCATTACTGCGGCTTTGCAATGGATAATACCGATAAGTGCCCCCAGTGCGGTTCGCAGCGGCTTCATACCGGAGGCGTGGGAACTCAGCGTGTTGAGGACGAACTTGAAAAGGCTTATCCGGGTGCAAGGATACTGCGAATGGACGCCGACACCACCTATTCCAGATATTCCTACGAGGAAAATTTCAAGGCATTTGAAAACGGCGAGTATGACATAATGCTGGGCACTCAGATGATAGCAAAGGGACTGAATTTCCCAAACGTTACGCTTGTGGGAGTTATTTCACTTGACAAGGCGCTTTTTACTGGAGATTTCCGCAGCTATGAAAGAACCTTTTCGCTTATCACTCAGGTGGCTGGAAGAAGCGGCAGAGGCAGCAAAGCAGGCTGCGCTTATCTGCAAACCTACGTTCCCGACCATTATGTACTTAATCTTGCCTCGGCGCAGGATTATGACGAGTTTTACGCTCAGGAAATAGCGTTAAGACAGTCGCTTACATATCCGCCCTTCTGCGATATATGCGTTGTGGGATTTTCGGCGGTAATGGAAAGCAAGGCTATTTCGGCTTCAAAATGGTTCGTCTCCGAAATGAGCAGATATATACATGAAACAGGAATAAAAATACCTCTCAGAGCGCTGGGACCTGCACCCTGCACCTTAGAGAGGATAAACAACAAATACAGATACAGGCTTATCTTAAAATGCAGGAACGACAAGCAGTTCCGCAGCGTGATGAGCCGTATGCTCACAGAATTCTATAAAAACCGTGATTTCGCTCAGGTGAGCATTTATGCGGATATAAACGGCGATATCGGTTTGTGATCGAAAGGAAGATATTAATGGCTATAAGAAACATTCTTAATAAAAGAGATGAAACACTTCATAAGGTGTGCAAGCCTGTTGAGAAATTTGACGATAAGCTTTTCACTCTGCTTGACGATATGGCAGATACGCTTGCAAAGGCGGAGGGCGTAGGTCTTGCCGCACCGCAGGTGGGTATACTCAGAAGAGCGGTAATTATTGACGCAGGCGAGGGACTTTTCGAGCTTATTAATCCCGAAATAACATGGCAGTCGGAGGAAACTCATAAGGTGGTTGAGGGCTGTCTTTCATGTCCGGGAGAATGGGGCTATACCATAAGACCGATATCGGTAAAATTCAAGGCTCAGAACAGAAACGGCGAATGGTATGAAAAAGAGGTCTCAGACCTGTTCGCACAGGCGGTTTGCCACGAGCTTGAACACCTTGACGGACATATTTTCACCGAAAAGGTAGTAGAATTTGTTGAAGTCCAGGAAAAATAAAATTTTACGAATAAACGAGGGATAGCTTTGAATATAATTTTTATGGGAACTCCCGATTTTGCAGTTCCTGCGCTGGAGGTTCTTTATAATTCGGAACATTTTGTGCAGGCTGTTTTCACTCAGCCGGACAAGCCAAAGGGCAGAGGCTATAAGCTTGCTCCGCCGCCTGTA
>JBJERD010000129.1:0-3336 GCA_051882095.1 Oscillospiraceae bacterium | reverse complement strand
AGCAGTCAGTGCCTGCGCTCCTTTTTCGGAAACAACGGCGAGTGCGGCTTTTGTTATCTGTTCCTTTGTAAACTTCGCTTTTGGTGGCATAATACATCTCCTATCTGTAATGCTTATTCTGTAACGCACGTTCTGTAACGTTAATTACAGTATACTCTTTTTTCTGAAAAAAGTCAATAGCGTTCAAAATAATGATACATTTTCCGGTTCGATAGCATTGAACGCAATTGAGAAATTATGATGCGGATATAGAAAAAGTCAGCGCTGAGCTTTTTACGCTCAACGCTGACTATAGGTAGTCATAAAAATCATCTAATATATCCAGCTGGTTCATCACGCTCATACTGCTCTCACGGGTAGTGTATTGAACAGTATGATAAGGGTATTTAAGATGTTTTCTCGCTATTTTTTTCTTGTGGGCTTGTAGAAAACCGGAACCATATCGGTGGGAGTTTTTCAATATTTCAAATTCTTTTTTGGCTGAAAAGAGGTCTCTCGTTTTAATCAATGAGCCATTTTCAAAAATCAATTCAAATGCACGATCAAAATTGATATAGTATTCAACACCACGGTACAAAGCAGAAAATCTACCGATATGGTAAATTTCAGCGATGACAAATGCCCCTGTAACGCTCACAGGCAGTTTCTCGGAGAAAACAGGATTGCCATCTACATAAACGGTTTTTGTGCCGAAAAGTCTATCATTTATCACTTCATAGTCAGCTGCATACCCTCGACGATTGTTTGTACCCGGGTTATACTGAAATTCACTTGGCATTATAAAATCAGCGCAAAGAATAGGGTGAACTCCTTTTGATACATCTATTATTATATACTCAGTTCCATTCAGAGTAAGTGAGTCTGTAATGTTTGAAAAGCTCATTATATCGCCCTTCTTAGGTTTTTTCAATGTCATTATAACATTATAAATATGCATTGTCAATAATTGTTCATCAGAATATTGCATTATGACCTAATCACTGTGAACTGACAAATCACAATATAATAGCGCAAGAGCTGTAAAACTATGATTTCTCACATAAATTTTGAGAAAAATACAGAATTGCAGCCTGTCAGAAAACTGTTATCATATATATTTCTATTTCTAAAACCGAAAAGCTTTGAAGCTTTTTAGAACCGCAGAAATATCACCGCTTATACAAACGCCTGCGCTCTGATCTGCTCAGGACAAAACGCTTCGCCGCAGTTAACACAGCAGTAAACCGCATTCGGATTTTTCGCAGTCATCTGCCAGAACGGATACTTGATGATGCCCGGCGTATTGAACCCTACTCCAAGTTCAAGAAACAGAATGTGCATACTCTCGTGACGGCGTATAAAATCTGCGTATCTCTCGCTCGCCTACTGTAAAGCCTGAACTGCTCAGTTTCATCATCGGAAATCTGCACATTTTTCATACCCGAGCGTTCCGCCATTATCGGTACAGGCTGTGAAAACTAAAAGAAAAGCAGAACAAATTAAAAGCAAATTTTTTTCATTAGATCCACCTCAGATATTCAGACCTTTTATCCACTTTTCAAGTTCAGAAACAGGTGGATTGCCGTTCAGAATTTTTCCTTCTCTGATAACTGTATCGTCTGAAACGCTGGGTTTCAGTTCTTTAACTGTATTGCCAAATCCGCTTCCGCCTGATGTAGCAAAAAGTATTATGGTCTTACCGGAAAAATCATAGCTTTCAAGAAAGGTATTAACGATCGTGGGCGCTACATACCACCATATCGGGAATCCAAGCAGAATAGTGTCATACTTTGAAATATCGGAATTTGTGTCGGCAAGAGCGGGGCGGAATGATTTATCAGCCATTTCAATACTGCTTCGTGACTTTTTATTTCGCCAGTTAAGGTCGTCATTTGTGTAAGGCTTAGCAGGTGTGATCTCATACAGATCTGCCTTTGCTGCCTTAGCAAGATTTTTTGCGGTCTTCGCTGTTACTCCGCTTGCGCTGAAATATGCAACCAATACTTTACTCATTGTATTTTCCTCCTTGATCTACATTGAAACGTCTATTGTTTTAATTACTCTTGCAGGATTTCCTGCTGCAACCATATTTTCGGGAACGTCCCTCGTCACAACCGAGCCTGCACCGATGACCGCATTGTCTCCGATAGTAACACCGGGAAGAACGGTTGAATTTGAACCTATCCATACATTTTTGCCTATTCTTATCGGCTTGGGGCACATTCCACGGCGCTTTTCGGGGGACATATCATGGTTAAGAGTCGCCAGTACCACATTATGTCCGATGAGAACGCCGTCACCAATAAAAATTCCGCCCTGATCCTGAAACTTACAGCCCGAATTTACAAACACATTTTTTCCGATGTGAATATTCTTTCCGAAGTCCGAAAAGAACGGCGGAAAAAGACTGAATCCTTCATCTATTTCGCTGCCTGTCAGTTCCGACATAAACTGCCTTATTTCTTCGGGAGTATGATAACCGCTGTTCATTTCGGAAGTGATCTTTATAGCCTCCTGGCTGACCTTATGCATAAACTGATGCAGTTCCGAACCGCCCTCAATATATTCCCCGTCATTCAGCCTTTCAATTAATTCTTTAAGCCACATTTTACAAGCTCTCCCGCAAAACAGCAATTATCTCGTCACGGTCAAGAATCTTGTAGCCGCCTGTCATAATTAGCGTGCTGTCTGCAATGCCTTCTATCATATCGGGGGTAACGCCAAGGTCGGATATATTCATTACAAGACCTATCTCATGCATATATTTTTCCATTTCCGAAAGTCCCTCGGAAGCGATTACTTCTTTTGTCTTGCCTGTGGGGTCAACGTTCCATACATTTTCCGCATACCTTACAAACTTGTCAAGACCGTAGGGCATTATGTAACGGTAATACGGGAGCGAAACCGCCGAGAGCGTCATTCCGTGGGTTGCGTCTGTGTGAGCGCCTACCGCCTGACCCAGCATATGCACCTCCCAGTCGGTGGATTTGCCCATTGCAACAAGAGTATTCAGCGCCCATGTTGCCGTCCACATTATATTGCTTCTTGCTTCGTAATCGGTGGGATCATTTACGGCGATACGGGTGCTGTGGATAAGTGAACGAAGCAGCCCTTCCATAATATAATCGGAGGTGTTGTCGTCCTCGCCCGAGAAATATTGCTCAAGAATATGGGACATTATATCGAAAAATCCTGCTTTCATCTGATATTCGGGAATAGTGAATGTCACCTCGGGATTTAATACCGCAAATTTCGGGAACACATTCTCGCCGAAAACGTGGCCGATTTTCAGCTTCTGAGCATGGTTTGTGATGACCGAGCCGCCGTTCATCTCCGAGCCTGTGCCTACCATTGTCA
>JBJERD010000128.1:0-22438 GCA_051882095.1 Oscillospiraceae bacterium | reverse complement strand
GAGCTGATTTTTTCCGTTACTTCCGCCGGCAGGGCAAGACACCCCAGCGCTATTGCTGCCGACAATAAGCCTGCAATGAGTTTCTTCATATTAATTTCTCCTTCACTTGACTATACAAGAGATCTTGCATATATATACATTATACATCTTATTGCTGACTATTTCAATATCAAACTTAAACAAATCAACAGGACGAAACTTAAACAAATCAACTGAATAAACTGCTGCAAGCATGATTTGGCCAGAACAGATCGGTCGGTATTGCTTGATAAAAAAACTGCCGTACCACCCGATGATACGGCAGCTTTATTTTATTCAGAAACAAGCTCTCTGATCTCGACCCTTTTGATTTTACCCGATGAAAAAAATGCGAATACAAAAAAGCACAGGCAGATCATCAGAACGGGAACGGAAGCCGTTTGAAAATCCATAAGCTTTTCATCGAAAACGGGCAGTGAGTTTTCCCATTTCAGAAGAAAAAACGGGTTCTTTCCCTCACGCTCGCCTATCTTATATGACAAAAATGCCATTGACTTTTGGTCACGGATACGCTTGACGTTTTCGTTTTCCGAAAGACTTTTAAGCATATCGTCGTCAAGCTTGCTTTCGTCGATGAATGCCGCAAGATCGCCTGTATCGGCAGTTGTGTGGGCACGCTCTATTCCGTCGGAAACATTATCATTATTGCTGACCGTAACGGAAAAGGACAGGGTTATCATCATCATAAGCAGGATAACGCTTACAAATGCGCCCTTTTTGTGTCGGATATTTGCTCTCAGCAAGGTCAGAATTTCCATATCCTCACCTCACCATTCCATAGAGTTCAGCCATGCGCTGACCTGCGTTTCACGGCTTTTTTCTTCGTCTGCGGAATAGGGCGGAAGAGTCATTTCTCCGATGATCTTTCCGTCAGCGATATAAAGTATCCTTGAAGCTCTTATTGCGGCTCTCATATCGTGTGTGACCATTAAAATGCTCTGTCCCGATCTGTTAAGCTCCGTAAGAAGATTTAAGACCTCGGTAGTATTTTTGCGGTTGAGAGCGCCTGTAGGTTCGTCCGCAAAAAGCAGCTTGGGCTGGTTTATGACGGCTCTTGCGATAGCGCATCTCTGCTGCTCGCCCCCCGAGACCTGCGACGGCAGATGCGTTTTTATATGAGAAATGCTCATCTGCTCCATAAGCTTTTCCGCTCTGGCTTTGACCTCAGCAGCGGACTTGTCTTTATTGAGATACCCCGGGACAGAGATGTTTTCATAAAGCGACAGATTGCTTACAAGATACATCTGCTGAAAAATAAAGCCGAAATCGGTGTGGCGAAGTGAGGCAAGACCTTTTTCACTCATAGTAACAAGATCTGCTCCGTTGTACAGCACCTGTCCTGCGGTGGCTCTGTCCATACCGCTGAGAGCATATAAAAGAGTGGATTTTCCCGAACCCGAAGCACCCATGATAACGGTGAAGTCTCCCTCGTAAAGCTCAAAATCAACGTGGGATAGAATATGTATCTGACCGCCGTTATGGGCGAAGCTTTTGCAAAGTCCTTTTGCCGATAAGATCGTATTTTTCATATGTCCGTTCCTTTCTTCAAGTGATGATACTATTTAACCACAAAAGTTATTAAAAGGTCCTTAAGGGCTTTTTCGGTATTATCGGTAAGCTCAGAATGACAGGTATTTTCCGTCAACAGCTCGAAGCGGTCTGATATTCTCGGTGCAGGGCACGCCGCAGATGCTAGATTTATTATAGTGTTAAAAGCTGTTATTGTCAAGAAATCTGTGGTTCCTCGGTTTTCTCACCGAGGGCAAAGCATTTATACTCAACGGGTCGGGCTAAAGTCCTTTACATTTCGGAGATTGTATGGTATAATATGCAGAAAGAGCAGGAAATCTGCCGAATTGATCAGTATTTGACGAACGGGAGACAGAACTCCTGATGTTTTATCTGTAAAAGGCTCAGCAGCGCAGTATGTCAGGGATCACAAAAATGCGGGGGGATATATAATGGGTTTCGAGACAATTAAATATGAACAATGGCAAAAAGTCATTACCCGTGCACAGATCGGTATGGCAATTTGCGTGTTTATTGCCGAGGCAGTTGTAAATACCCTTTTATTTATTACAAGGTCGCAGGGGTATAATCCGGATACGATCGCAGAAAAGCTGATAAGGTATCAGCTTATCACGACGCTGTGCAATGCTCTGCCGGTTGTTCTTTCGTGGCTTTTATGTAAACACATAAAAAATGACCAGGTGAAAAAATATGTGCTGACTCTTGCTATGTCGTTGATATGTCTTAACACGTCGTTTTCTCATTATCAGTTTACGCCGACGTTTCTGACATTTATAATTCCTATCATGTTTACCATTATGTATGAGGATAAAAAAATGTGTCGGAATGTTACTGTCATTTCGGTTCTGATGCTGATAATTCCCATAATAGCAAGAGGAACAGACTCGGGTTATAACGCCGACATCGGTCCTGAAGCCATTATATCCATAACCATTCTGATACTTATATGCTTTTTCTCAATTAAAATAATCACGGTCTTAGTCAACAGAAGGACAGAATTGAATGACGCACTTTTACAGGCGGAAAAGGTAAAGTACATCGACGAGCTGAACGCTAAAAACAAGGAACTGGAACTGTTGGCAAACGAAACCTTTGAGGCGATCGCCAAATCTGTGGACGTAAACGATCCCTATACCGCAGGACATTCCAGACGAGTTGCTAAGTATTCGAGGAAAATCGCAGAATGTATGGGGTTCTCCGAAAATGAGATAGAAGAGGTCTATTGTGCGGGGCTTATCCACGATGTTGGCAAATTAGGAATTGACAACAGCATCATCAACAAGCCGGGAAAGCTTTCAGATGAAGAATATTGTGAGATAAAAAAGCATCCGCTGATGGGATATGAGATCCTGAAGAAAATTTCTATCAAGGGAAAATTCGCTTTTGGAGCCAAATGGCATCACGAAAGAATGGACGGCAAAGGCTATCCTGACGGATTATGCGGAGATGAGATACCGGAGATCGCCAAGATCATTGCTGTTGCAGACGCATACGACGCAATGACCAGCAAAAGACCTTACCGTGACATTATGCCGCAGGAGAAGGTCAGGGAACAGATCGCTCAGGGCTCAGGTTCGCAATTTGATACCGAGATCGCTGCGATCATGCTTGATCTGATCGACAAGGATACGGAGTATACAATGAGACAAGGGTGAAAAGCAGATCGTTTATTGAGTACATTTTAAAATATGATATACCAAATCATAATGGTGATACATATTATTTCAACTTATCAGGCTGTAACCATTCCTACTGCATGAAATGATTTTCGACGTTCAAACATAATGTCGCAGCAAAGTGGGTGATGGCACAGCCTGATTCCGTTTTGTCGGGGAAATAAACGTATCTATAGTCTGAATTGGTAAATGCTGCGGCGTACAAATATGCATAGAAACTGCATAAATATCTGAAAAAGTGAGGTTAATGGAATGAGTAAATTTACTGAATATATAGGAAGCCAATTCGGAAATCCACGAGGACTTATCGGGAAAATATGCTGCATCGCAATGAACATAATCAACAGACCGATGTATAGAAATACTGTCGCTCAGATGAATTTTGACAAGGGTGACAAGATACTTGATATAGGCTACGGCAACGGTTTTTTGCTGCATGAGATCTATAAAAAGAAGCCGGTCGATATGTACGGAATTGATATTTCGGAGGATATGAAAAAGACTGCTTCAAAGAGAAACAAGCGTGCATTAAAGAACGGACAGCTTTTCCTTGAAATCGGAGATTGCTGTGCCCTTCCCTATGATGGCGATATGTTTTCGGCTGTTTCATCAATAAATACAATATATTTCTGGAGCGACACGGTAAAAGGCTTATCGGAGATCAGAAGAGTATTGAAAAAGGGGAAATCCTTCTACAATCTGATTTATACAAAAGAATGGTTAGGCAAATTATCCTATACCGAGAAAGGGTTTAAAAAATTTGAAGCTGACGAGCTTGTGGAGCTTGGAAAAAAGGCAGACTTTGAGAAAGCGGAAGTAAGAGATATTGTAAAAGGCAAGAGCTTAATGGTGATTTATACTAAATAAAATATATGGAAGCTGATAAAAACGAGGATTTATAAAGCCGTCAAGTTTGATTGCTCACCCTGTAAAATCTCATGGAGGTTTTGGATTCCGAAAATGGGTAAGCAGCAGTAAGATTTAAACCCTCGGCACGCGGTTTTGGAGGCGTATTGAGCTGATTTCACGGCGTTCCAAGCAAGGTCAAGCAGAGTCGGGACGTGGCAAGCTGTCAGCCGCAAAACAGCGTATTTACGGGGTTTTCACAATCCAAACAGCCAAAACTCCCCTGCCAGCAAATATTAACGCAATGATAACGAAAACAAAAAATCCGAAAAAACGGTTCAAAAGTGTTAGAAAAGTGTTAGATACGACTATAAACGGTTTTTGTGTACAAGGTAAATGAGAAATGTCTTAGTCCGCTTCAGCAACAAATTATTTTGAGAAACGAGGACTAAAAAATGAACACAGATTTTGACTCCGAATGGGAGCTTACAACAGGTCAGCTGCGCACAGTAATGAAGCTCCGCAAGGTCTATGCCGACTACCCCGACGGGCTCGGCACAAAGGACGTGATGAAAATGCTTGGTGTAGGCAGAGCGACTGTGCTGAATCTCAAAAACAGCGGTATGCTGCGGCACATCAACCTAGGCAACCGCCTGCTGTTCCCGAAGGAATGGGTACTTGAATACCTTGCGGTCTATGCAGTCAGCGACAAGCCGGGCATTGCAGATTATCAGCGTGAGGTGTTGAAATTCTGCCGCACACGCAAGAGCATTACCGAAATTGCAGAACACATAAATCTGGGCGCAGGGTTTTGCCGCGATTATCTGCTGAAACAGCTTTGCGAGCAAGGCAGGCTGATATGCGAGATCGACAAGAGCAATCCCAAAAGGCACTGTTATGTGGCGAGGAGGGGGGAGGGGTGATTCTCCCCCTTCGCTTTTTTATGTCGGAATGACCTATCTATAATAATTCATAATGTGCATACTTACCCTTTCCTACAAGCTTGATTTTTTGTTCATCAGCAAGCTTTTTCAAAATACGATAGGAGGCTGCTACGTCAATTCTCAGAAGCTCTGCAGCTTCACTTCGGCTAATGTGTCCTCCGTTGTTTGATATAAATTGCATAATCATTTCAGGATAGCGAACTTTATCAATTCCTTTCTGACGAACATAGCCCGTTATATTGTCTGACTGGCGATAAACTCTTGCACTTAGTGTATAATATCTGCCGCGTCCGTTTCCACTACCCTCTATTAATCCAGATTCAATTAATTTTTCTACTGCAATTTTAACCTTAGATTCACTAACGTAAATAGCCTTTGATAATTCGGCTAGCGTCAATCTCCGGCTGCGCTTCAGCTCGTTTAATATCAGAAGTGTATTAATTGGCAATGACGAACCTATTTTGTTCTGCTCTTCAGATATAAGCTTGGTAAATGAATGATCAGGCAAACTTTTGGGTATGAAAAGCTTTACTGTAACTTCATTTGATTCTGAATAATCAGGTAAGGGTTTGCCGTATAAAAGTGACCCTTCATAAATTCGATCGATTCCTCTGCCAGTTCGCTCTGCAAGGCCTATACGTTTAAGCGCATCTGCCAAAGCTTGGTTACGCCCGTGTGGTTCTACAGTCAGTAGATTTTCCAGAGTTACCCCCTCAATAAAGCCCCCTGGATTGCTAATTGAAAGACCATCATCGTCCATAAGCACTCTGACACGGCCTAACATTGTATAATCCCTATGACAAAATGCATTTACTAAAGCCTCACGAATTGCCCTTTTGTCGAAATCCGGAACAGATATTCTGAACAAACCATCTTCAATTTCCTCTGATGAATTACGGGCATCAATGTACATTGATATCTTTTCAAGTGTAGCCAGCAAAGATAGACGAAAAGATTCATTCATAACAACATTGGTTCCGTTTAACACTTGAAATGAAGCTTCGGCTGTAGGTATGCAGTTTTTTATCTTGTCATTTATGCCAATCAGCAACATTCCGGTATAGGTCGGAATTAACTCGCCGTTGACTTCAATTGCAAGACGCAGAGCTTTATCCAACTCTTCATTATCTAGTTCGAGTAAAGACTGTTCCCCATGATAATCACGTATTATTCCTCTTAATCTTTCACGTTCAATTGGATCAAGGTCACTGTATTTTGAATCCGGAACGCACAAAGCCGAAAAATCCAGCAGACTTAAATCCGAAAGTCGTGAATTTATTTCGTGGGGATATAAAGGAACGTTTTCAGGCATTCCATCTGCCTTTAATCTTCTGCGCAATATTTTTCCTGCCGACGAGGCAACAATGCTCCTGCTTTTTGGCACTGAAATCTTCAAATATTGGTTTGAATCTTCTTTCTCGGTTTTGATAGGAATAGGCGGAACTGTTTTATTTGCAACATACGCTGCAAGCTTTGTAGTATCATAATGGTCTTTGTGCAGTCCGGTAATTTCTCCGCCGTCTTCCACCCCAAGATATAAATCACCGCCGTTTGTATTTGCAAATGCAACTACAACATCAATAATATCTTAATCAGGTAACTTATCACGGTCACTTTTGAATTCAATATTCATTGTTTCCTTAAATCCGATATTCATTTTAACACCTCATTTAACGCACGCGTGCGTTAGACTTTTTTAAATTATAACATAATAATGCGTTAACGCCAAGTTTAACGCATTATTTTAACGCACGATTTTAAATTTCGTGCGTTAAACGTGCGTTAAAACTCTGCTTGAAACTTAGTTAGCACTTCCCATCAAAGATGTTACCCAACCATACAAAAATTCACACGCACGCATAATAAGCGTCTTTTTGTTGGCTACAAAGTGAAAGGGGAAAACAGCTGATGTTGTGAAAGCGCACGCAAGAGCATTACCGAAATTGCAGAACACATAAATCTTGGCGCAGAGTTTTGTCGGGATTACCTGCTGAAACAGCTTTGCGAGCAAGGCAGGCTGATATGTGAGATTGACAAAAGCAATACCAAAAAGCACTGTTATGTGGCGAGGAGGGGGGAGGGGTGATTCTCCCTTGAGCTTTTTTATGTCGGAATGTGATATATTTGAACGTCTGCTTGCGGATAATCTGATGTGAATAAGAACAAAACGACCTCCTCATTCCGAAAGGAATGGGGAGGTTTTTGTCTTTGTATTGAAAACCTATGCTATATTTCTTCAATACCCAAACTTTTTAAGTATTGATAGGTACCATCGTAAAATTCTGGCAGGCGGGTGCTGTCTTCCCAGAAACCACTGACTGTTTTATTTGGGTTGCCTCTAGGAATACAGATAACCATTCCTGCTCTGGCGCGGGTTAATAAAACACGATAAGCATTCAGCATATACTTCTGCAATTCTTGTTTGCTTTCGGTATTCCCTATTTGCTCAGTCCATTTAGACTGGCCATTAAACTTATAAAAATGCCACTTTCCGTTTTCGCATCGCATATCAGCATCCCAAAGTAAACAGGTGTAATCAAGTTCCAATCCCTGTACCTGAATTTCTGTTGCGGCATCTTCAAGATAATTTGATGAACGCACATCAGATTTATCATCAAGAAACCAGTGAACTGCGTTTTCATCACCGGAAGGCAATACGTGAATAGCTAAAGGCTTAAATCTTGCTGATTCTTTAGTTACCAAAACACCAGTACGTTCTGTTCCTCTGACTTTATCGTGGAGCCACTTTCTTGCTTTTGCCATATCCCGTGTCAAAACGATTGGATATTTGTCTTTGATTTCATCATACAACGCTGCTGCGTTTGCATCGAAAGACAATAACGCATGAACAAAAGCAGATAGCTTTTCAGCTCTGTAAGAACGCAACGAGACACTCAGATGCAAATCTTCTGAATATGTAACTTTCGAATTGTCTTTCAAGAGCTCATTAACCCTGCCTTCAGCGTACTCTGCATCAGTCAGCTTAGGAGATATGTAAACGTTCCAATGTGGAAATTGTTCGTTTAAAGCCTTAATCCACTCTGATATTCCAGCTTCGCCTGTGTTGATTTCTTGTCCACCGCCGACAAGGCAAACTATCGTTGCCCAGTCTTCTCTTTGGTCAAGCGACCATATCAAAAACGCTGCTTCGGATAATGGGAAATTAGGAACTTTAAGCTTGTTGCCGTATGTTCCACCTCTTTTAAGATAGTCTGCAAGTCTTTTATGTGTCCATGAGCGCTGAGCTTCATCAAAAATAGCTACGTGTTCAACTTCGCCAAAACCCGAATTCGCCATTTTAACAGCTTTTGTAGGGTCAATTTCAAGAACTCCATTTTCGACGGGATTCTTGATTTTCGCAAGCATATTATCACGGTATCTGTGAATTATCTGAATTGATTTACTAACTTCGCGACGTGAATCTGTGATTTTCTTCCTTTCACCATTAGCTTTGCATTTCTTGAAATTATCCTGTGCAAGAGCTTCCGTCAACACTGCAACCAATGGGCCATTTCCCGACAGATATACAGCTTGTTCTTCCTCTACAGGCTCATCTTGGCCTTGATATGTTTGCTTTACTGCAACATCAAGGCCAACAAGTGTTTTACCAGCACCCGGAACACCTGTAACAAAGCAAATGCTTTTCTCTTGGTTTTTCTTGCTTTTCTGTATTACATCCAAAATATATGATATGGTTCTATCTGTGGAAACCTTGTCTGCTTCATGTCGAGTAATATCTTCAACAGAATGGTTTTCATATAGAGATTTGGCTGCCTCTATTATTGTTGGTGTTGGTGCATAGGGACTTATTATCCAATTAGGATTAACAGGCGATTCATTCGGAAATCGTTCCAACACCTTGTTAATCAATATAGAAATCCCTGATTTTCCGGTCACAAGCGGATTAACAATCCTATCATCATAAACTGACATCTGAATATTAGTAGAAGCATTACGATAATTTGTTGCAATAAGAATCGGAGCGATTATTCTGTCCTCGCTGAACTTATGAAAATTTTTAAGGTCAAGCGCATAGTCAAGGACTTGGTCTACATCAGCTTCTAATATTTTTGTTTCGCCAACCTTAAATTCAAGACAAAAAACAATTCCTTCAAGAAGAAGTACTACATCTACTCTCTTGCCAAGGCGAGGTATATCATATTCAAATATAATTTCACCATTTTTGTCTGCATAATCAGAGAGAACATTTTTCATAATCGTTATCTCTGATTTCCAAGCTTCTCGTGTAGTAGTGAGAGCTTCCCCGTGATAATTATCACATAATGAGCCAAAAACTGAATTATCATCAGTGTTTAAGAATGTTCTAAAACTGCTATTATATAAGCATCTGCTCATAACAAGCCTCCTTCTTCTGAGCCACTTTACAAATCTTTACTAATAAAGCTCTGAATCACCAATTCTCCCTCAACAGAAAATCCGCTATATGCACGATTTCAATACCGTTGTCATTGCCAATTGCAAGAGGATCACGGCAGACAACGTACTTGTGATAATGGTCTTTGATTTCCATAAGATTATCTGTTTCACGGGTTGACTCAGCAGGAAGCTCCACGCAGACCTGCACATAGATGCGTTCTTCTCTGCGGACTCCCACAAAGTCGATTTCTTTTGTGCTGTTCTTTCCGATATAGACATCATATCCTCTGCGTTTCATTTCAAGATACACCACATTCTCAAACATTGCAGAAAGCATCTTTCTGTCAAAGCCCATCTGACTGTATCTGAAGGAAATATCGGAAAGATAGTATTTCTCTTGAGTTTTCAGAACAGCCTTGCCCTGCAAATCATATCGCTGACAGGGATAAATAATAAACGCTTCGGTGAGCCACTTAATATAGTTGTAAATAGCTTCTACTGAAAGACTACGATTTTCACTCTTCAGGCATTTCACAATAGATGAAGCGGAAAAGGTCATTCCCACATTTTCAATGATATAGCGTACCACACGGTCGAAAAGTTCCTTATTTCTTATCTTGTGACGCTTGGTGATGTCTCTTGTGATAACAGAAGCGTAAATCCCCTCAACAATCTGATAAGCTGTACGTGTATCAAAGTTGCTTATACCGATAACCGGAAAACCACCATACTGGATATACTCGTCAAATACTGCTCTCGCTTCGGAAAAATCCTTGTTCTTGAATGTGAGATATTCCTTGAAGGAGAGTGTATAAACCGGTATTGAAACATAGCGACCTGTCAGATATGTTGAGATTTCACTTGACATCAGCTTTGAGTTTGAACCGGTCACATAAATATCAACGTCACCGCCTTCAAGCAGACTGTTTACAGCCTTTTCCCAGCCGTCAACCTCCTGAAGCTCATCAAGGAACAGGTAGCATCTTCCTTTGCCCTGAACAGCAGCTTTCAGATCATTGTACATACCCTTTGCAGTAAAGTTCTCGTCAATATTCATTTCGTTGTATCTGCGTTCGATAATATTTTCACTGCTTATTCCACGCTTTTTCAGCTCTTCGGCCATCATTGCAAGAATTGTCGATTTACCGCAGCGACGGACGCCTGCAAGAATTTTTACAAGCGGAGCGTCAATAAACGGCTTGATAGCTTCTATATAATCAGGTCTGATAATCATAGCAACACCTCCGATATACCCCTATTATACCCAAAAAACTTACTTTAGTCAAGAAGTTTTTGCTGTCATGTCGGTAAAAACTTTGTATTTTCATGAAGTTTTTTGGTTTGTATGCAGAAACCAGCGAGCTATTGCAAACTGGGACGGGTTTTGAGTATGCATTCAAGCGCAGAGAGTATCTCGAAAATTATTTCAGAAACGGCGATTGTGCGAGATCGAACAACGCCGCCGAGAATGCAACCAAGGCTGTTCACTGTCGACAGGAAGAATTGATGCCGTGGAATAAGACTGTGAAAAAACTATGTGAATTTGAATAGATGTTTTATCCCCGAGGCATAATGCTGCGGCTCGGGGTTTGGGTGTGGGGGTGGGTTGTTGGGCGGGTACGCACAATACACTGATGGGGTATAAAAAACACCATTGACTTCCCATACTTACAAGGTCGGGTATCAATGGCGTTTTTATTTTCGTAAGTTATTTCAAAAACAGATCAGTCGCACGCTTGGCAACTTTTCTGACAGATTTCCGGTCAAATGGTTCGACCAGAACGCTATCATAAGAAGGGGCGTTGGGAACAACCTTTATTACGTCATGATCTAATACCATAACAAGTCTTTTGCCTGTTGCCAAGCATAACTCTCCGAGCATTTTTTCAGAACACTTCTGAACCGCTTCTACTGTGGTCTTGCTCCCGATAAAAATCCCCATATTCTTACTTATACTAACACTTGACATTCCTACAAGTGTGATAAAAACAAGAGTTTTAATAAGGAGATCCTCAGGATCATATCCTCCCATTATTGCCAGAGCGGTAATCATTCTGGTCTGTATAAACAGATTTCCTGAAACATCATACGGTATTGCAATGTGAGTATTCATATTCCTTCCTATTGCTTTCAGACAGTCAATATCATCACATATAGTTTCCTGCGAATCAATCAATTCTTCTGCCGCCTTTTTCACATCATTATTATTCTTTTTCATATACTCGGCTGAAATCTCAATTGCTGTCGGTGACATATCAGAATCTTTTACTGCAAGATCATAATAAGCGTTAAGTATTTCCAATCCTTTTTTATATGACGCTTTTTCCTGAAATTTAGAAAACATATTATTTCCCCTTCCTCATTCAACTTCCGGTTTGCTGAGAATATTTCGCTCTGAATAATTTAAGTATACCATGAAAAGATAATTATTTCAAGTATTGAAATCAATATTGATGTCGCAAAGACCGGATGTCTTTTTAGTCAGACGCCAAACCTTTGCATTAACCGATTAACTAGTGAGGAGGGCAAGGCAGGCTGATATGCGAGGTTGATAAAAATAATCCCAAAAAGCACTATTATGTGGCGAGGAGGGGGAGGTGTTAGGTTTTTGATAAACTAAAGAACATACACTGTGAATCATTTCGGTCACAGGATATGTTTTGGCGGACTTGCGCAAGCATACTCTGTACCTGAAAGTCCGTGTCAGTCCCGAAGAAATAGACACCATCAAGAAGAAGTTTCAGAACGGCGGTATGGACAGCCTCAGCGGATTGTGACAGCGATGATTTTCGAGGACTACATAGTTCAAATGGACGAAAATAAGCTTCGGCAAATCCGCAAACTGACAGGCAATATAGCAACAGCATAAATCAAACGCTGTGAGCTTCACAAGAATTATTGCAATGTCTCCATAGAACTGGATTCTGAAATCTGAGAGGTGCGATATGTTAAAATATCCCGAATGGTCAATGCCGAGAACACGCAATATGCAACGGCAAACAAGAGATATGGGAGGACTACTAAGAAGCAAAAGCATATTTTCTCGAATTGATTATGTCCGCCGAGGGCGAGGAGCGTAACCGCACGGAGGGTGTTTACATTCTGCTCATTCATTGGTTATAGGAGTGTTCGAACGAAGATGAATAATTGGACGGCGAGTTCGTATTAGTAGCTCTCTCTTTCTGTACTCAATATCTGTATAAACAAACGATATTGTTCTAAGATAATATTATTTTCTATCAGCAAAACGATTATTATTTCTTTAATCATAGTTGCTTTTTCTTTGCATTTGTGCTATAATATATATAAGTTATTTGTGCAACTATCGTTTCGAACAATTTTAATATAAGCGAAATGGAGGCTTTGGAATGTCTTTAAATAAAAAGCAGATACAAGATTTGTTTACAGATATTAGAACAGGAAAAGCAGCTTTATTATTAGGGCAAGAGTACTTTAGGATCGATGAAGATTACTATGAAAAGGTACTTTATGCTCTTAACAGAAAAGACGATAAGCCAAGTTTGAACGAGTTGTGGGAGTCAGGTGAGCCGCCATATGATGCGCTGAAAAGCGCTTTGTATTATGCTGCTGAGAATTCTGATTATAAGCCTTGGCTAAGAACCCTTTTATCTCTTGGATGGAATATCGTTCTTTCTTCATCGATAAACAACGAGTGGGTTAAAAACGGTGTGGGTCCAAACTTTAGTTTGATCATCCAGACGCAGACCGAACTTCCTGATAATGTGGATTTCTATAAAACCTTCAGCAAAAATCAGCCGCATTATATCTCACTCTACTCTGATGAAAAATCTATTCCTCCTAAAATTGAACTTTTAAAGCTTAAAAAAAGGACGACCCTTCTTGATATGATATACAATCAAATGCTATCCAGCTATGACGGTTATCTAGTTGCAGATGGTATTGCTGAGGACGACTGGTTCGATATCGGAAGATTGACAGAAAATATTGGGGATACCCCTTATGGTTGCATTTTCATCTTTGGCATGGATAACGAAAGACTGGAAAAGGTTTGTAATAACGCCAACGATCTAATGCTGCTTCAAGAGTATATCAAAAACGGTCAGATAATTCTGTTTGAAAAGAGTCTGAAGGAAACAATAATTGAGCTCGGATTAGTAACAGAAGATGAAGAGGCTGATGAAGATGAGCATGATAACGAGGTTCGTATAAGGCTCGCCAATGATGATTCCTTATGGGTATCCAGACGAGAATGCAGTCGGCTGAACAAAATCAGCATAACCTTGATGAGAGATGAAATATTAAACCAGTTAATAATGACTGATGATAACAAGGAGAAGTATTTCGCTGATTTTTTACAGCAGCGTGATAAAAAGAATTGGAACTACTTTGATATATCATACAAAAGAAAAAGAACCACATTCCATATTAAACGTCAGGTTGAGGGATTGTTGGAAAATGCCGTCATCAAGCAGCTAGGCTCATCAAACAATAAGCGTGAAATAATACTTCTCAAGGGGAATTCCAACAGCGGAAAGACAACCTCTCTTAGCTGGTTTGCATGGCACGCTGTAAAGGAGGGCTTCAAGAAGAAAAAGGACGAAAAGTATATCGTTATTTATATAAGCGGTGATCCTTCATACTACGATAAGGAATGGCAGGACATACTGTCTGAATTTATTAAAAATAATATATACAATAAACCCACTGTAAAGGGTGACCGTATCAGAAATGTTATCATTGTCTGGGATAATTATAACGGAAGGGATAAAAAATCAGATTATATCCAACTGTATAATAAATTGAACGAATGTAATGCTATACTGATAGGTAGCATTTACTTATTTGAGTCATCGAATAACAATTCTTCTATAGTCCAGGGTGTCGCTTTCAATGAACTGCAGCCTTTGAGTTCCAAACTTGAAGATAATGCAAAAGATTTTAAAATACTATTGAGTAGCATTAATCCGAATTGGGCAAGTCAGGTGGAAGGTAACTACCTTTTTGAAAATATAATAAATATTGCAAAGTATAATTACTCACAGGTATGGGAACAGGTAAGACAAACCATGAGAGCAGGACTGTCTAAGGAAGCGCTCCTTACTGAAAAAGTTTCCGATGATCTTTTCAATATTTTTAAGAATAAGAATGCAGATGATTTCACTGATGTTGCAAAAACGGTGTTCGGACTTGGTATAGGCGCTAAAATTCAATCTCAATTTATAAAAACAGACATTGAAAAGCAGAAAAAAAACATATTGTTTATCAATTCAATCCGTGATATGAATCTTATTCTTGCAGTTGCTGGTCAGTTTAAAAAAGTCATCAGACTTCCTGTATCTGTACTTTTGAAAACTATACTCCAAGGTAAGGAGTACAGGGGTGAATGTGAAAAGCTGAAAAAAATACTACGTAGCGACAGTATGGTAGAATTTGATTTCAACAACTCAACAAATAATGCCCTTGTTTCATTCAGACATCCCAGTGAGGCTATTGCTTATCTGGAGAACAATTTCGGTGCGGACAGAAAAAGAAAAGAAATAGATGTAATTATCCGCATTATTAGAAATTGCAGATGGGATGTATTTGAAGAAGCAAAGGCAGTTAGTGCCTTCGTTCGTTCATTCGGAACAAATTCTTACGGAAAATACGGGGAAGAAAAGCCAAATACTCACGGACATTACAATGAGTATTCAGAATACTGGCTTGAGATCGTACAGGCACTTCGTCAATGTGCTACAGATAATGCAGAAGCTATGCTTATCGCAGGACATTTTACAAGAGATCACGTTGAAACGTATCCGTCAAACAATGATTTAATAATTCTTAATACAGCTCTGGAAGGAATGTTACGTGCTGTTGATTCCTGTACTATTAAATCTACTTGTTCAAGGCTTTGGGGCGAAATATGCAGGAATCTACTACAGCAAATAAAAATTACAGATGATATCACATTGATCGAAGATTATTCCAATGAATTTGAAGAGTATTTTGAATATGCGGTTAAAAGCGGAAAGGAGTCAAGTCTTAACAATAAAGATTCTTCGATGATCCAACTCCTTGATATATGGCTCAATTATGTTCTAAACGATAAAGAACGTCAGAATCAGCTTATCCCTGATACTCTTGAGTACATTGATCTGTTATTCTATAATGAATCAAGTCTAATAGATGATTCTGAGGATTATGTTAATGTGATCTCAAACATCAACAGGATATATGAGATAATTAACTCAAAGAACGGATCTGATCTTCGGGAGATATTCGCTAATTCCAACAATGATTCCTACATTTACTGTATTGCCAAGCAGGTTCTTGTCAGAACATATTTTGACTGTAAGGAAAAGTATCCTGATTTGTTTAGTGACAAAAACGGTTATGTTCTTTCAAGCAGAGTATTCTTTTTGAACGAAAATGCTGCTAATGATTTCTATCAGATAGGAGCATTAAAAAACAACAATAATAGCGAGGAGAATTATGAAATAAACAAAGACCGCGAAAGCAATGATGTGAATGTAAAATTTACACATATAAAGCGGAAACTGCACGACGCTTCTGAGGAGCTCATAAAGATTTTAGAAGATGAATACAGCTCAGTCGAAGAGATGTCTTATCGTTGTCTTGTATTATATCTGAAGGCAAAGTGGATGTACTATACCAATAATCTTCTGCTTGAGCACGGGCAGACTCCCGCACTCAGTGACGCTCGATGGAGGGAGCTGAATAGAATATGCACTTGCATCGTGTCAAATAAGCGCGATAATGATGTTGTTCCGCGTTCAGCTGTCTTTATACAAAATATATTCGGGTTTGTGTTTGAAGAAAAAAAATGGAATCTGCACAGACCTCCTTCTGAGATGCCGAATAGACTCATATGTCTTTGCACAGAATACGGTGTTCCGAGATTATTCAATATATCCACATATTTAGATAATTACAATAAACTCAAAGCACAAATCGATTGTGAAGTCATCAATGGCAAAACGACTAAAGAACCTTGCATTGTCGGAAAAAAGAATATATATGTCCCTGAAAACGTTAAAGATTACAGAGAACTGAAAAGAACGAATCTTAATGTTAACAAAAATTACGCAATCTGGTTCAATCTTGGCGGACCTGAAATTCAGGATAACGGTCGTAAAGAGGGGGTGTGATCCATGCTGGAGAATATCCCTATCCCATTATTTCTTCAGGCTGGAAAAGCGCAAGAACTGAACAACAAACTCATCCAAAATAATAAAAGCTTTGCTTTTTTGGGTGAACCAAGCGAGATCATCAATAAAATACCCTCCACATATGCTGAAGCATTTGATCAGTATATTTCAGGACTTTATGTTTTGTATCATGATTATGGTATGTTTTTTCTAAAAGGCTATACAAATCAGGCAATAAACATAAACAATGAATACAGATATTATAAACACTTAAATTTTGTATTTAAGGCAAGGGGGGTACTCCAACATTCTGATGATTATTTTACAAGTAATTATGTATACAAAGCGCTCAAAAATTATTATTTCCGTGAAGATGAAACATTTTCATTCAATGATTGGCATGAGTTTTGGCTTAATGCCGAAGAGAATCATTGGAAAAAGCTAGTGAGCCAAATTATTGCCGATAGCGATAAATTCTATAATGATTACATGATAAAAATAGCTGCACAAGATAACTTATTAAAAAATATATATGAGAGCTTATTTCAAGTATTCAGCACAGGCGAGTACTATGATAATAATAATGGTAATTGTGTAAATATGTATGATAGATCTCTTGATAAAAGATTTATAAATAACATTTGCAATAAGTTGAAACATACTTTTAGTTGGAGCGATGAAAGCAAAGCTCAAAAAGAATTGAAATGCTTTAAAAACCAGGATGCTTGTTCCATGGAAGAACTCCATGAAGTGGGAAAACTAACTCCACAAGAGATCAAAAGTGAAGCAGTAAAAGTTATGAAAACGTATCTGTTGAGCGGAGATTGCCAAAACTCTGAAAGTCTTTTTCAAATTTTGTGTCAAACCATATATGATCTGATCCAAAACCAGATTATTGCAGAGATTAATAGTGATACTGATGATATGTTAGAATAAGAATCCAGCATATTAATGAAATAGTACATATCAGGTAGCAATCTAGTCTAATATCAAAGAGAGCATCGCTCTTTTGATTCTTCATGGATAAGAAATATCCGTACAGTGCTGAACACTGTACGGATATTTTTCTCTATGTATCAAACAGTTCACTTCCTCTTGACGGGTATTTAGTCAAAAACGTCGCCGACTGCACCGTGACCGCCCCTGCCGCAAGGAGCTTCTGCACGTCATTCTCACAAGCGATTCCCCCGCCTGCACAGACTTTAAGTCCATACTTTGCAGCAGTATAGGTATAGCCAATAGTAAGCGGCAGTTGCCAGTGACCAAAGCAAGAAGTTGTCTCCGTATCAAGACGTTCACTAAAATGATATGTACCATTTTCAGCCTCCAAATAAGGCGAACGCACAGAATCAAGCAGTGACACATACTCTATACCCGCTTGGACTATCAAAGGCATGATATAATCCTTCGGCAGATTAATATTGAGTTTTGGCATAACGGGAATACACACAGCCTTTCGCAGAGCATAAAGCAGCTGTACAAGTTTATCGGAAAAGCCCTCAGTGCCGATGATGCAGCCCATGTAGAAAAAGTCGAGCTGGATGCCGTCTGCACCTGCTTTTTCAAGCTCTTTACAAGCAGGTACCCAATCATCGGGTGAAAGACTTGATGCTGTAAAGCTTGGTATAATGAGAATATCTGTTTTAGGACGAAGCTCATTCATAATTTCGATGCACTCATCAAGCATCAGTATTTCCTTATCAAACGGTGAAGAAGCATAGGTGTAGCTATTATTGTCAACTGCAAACTGACGTCTCCCGGGAACTCCTTTGCGCTGATAATCTGCACATGATTTCAGAATCGCACCCTGTATGCCGTGTTTTGCAAGACGAAGCACGTTCGTTGCACTTTCAGTTGCGATGCAGGAAGAAGCAATAAGCGGATTTTCTAGCTGTTTACCCATAAACTCAATCATTTTTCTTTCCTCCTTTTTTTATCTTTGCATGATAAAAGTAATTTACAAATGGAACATCGTATTCCTCAGACAATTCTTCAATCTCGGTTTCAAGCTGGTTCCAGTAAGACGTATCGCCTTTCTGATATATTGCCTTGTAGCTGTCAAGATGTTGCGGATATTTCTCTGCGATATAGCCGAGTATCTCCTGCTTTGCTTTACCCCGCAGATTAAGGTTCTCAAAACATACCTGATTGACACTTCCTGCGACAGTATCAACAATTGCTTTGATATCTGAAATAAACGGAAATATCGGAGATATAAACAGATATGTCGTTATTCCCTCTGAATGAAGCACCTTCAGTGCATTCAGTCTGCGTTCAACAGATGGCGCACCTGGTTCCATATCTCTGCGAAAATCATCTTCAAGCGTGTTAAGCGAGATACCAACAGACAGATTTGGCATCTTCTTAAGCAGATCAATATCCATTAACATTAGGTCAGACTTGCTGAGTACCTCAATGTGAGCATCAGTATGACTGAGCAGTTCCAGTATCTCACGGCTTTTGTGATATTTCATTTCGTAAGGGTTGTAAGGGTCGGTTACGGACGAGAGTAGAACGGTCTTTCCTGTTAGAGATTTCGGTAGCTTATCTGATTCGTACTCTTTAATATCGAGAAATGTTCCCCACTCCTCATCATGACCTGTGAAACGTTTCATGAAACAAGCATAGCAATAGCGACAGTTGTGAGTACAGCCCGCATAAGGGTTCACGACGTAGTCGGAAGCGGGGAGATTTGACTTAACGAGCATGGACTTAGCCTTAACTATGGATATTTTCATAATGATACTCCTTTCGGGTAATAAAAGCCATTGATACAGCTGCGAGCAATGCACTTGCCGAACCTAAAAGCAGCATGGTCTGCGGTGGACTGTCATCTGCGGCGGCTATACATACTGCTGTAAGAAGTCCCAGCGTATGACCTATGTTCTCGGAGACAGTCATAGAATCCTTATTATAGCTACCGTCTGCTTTGGCTTTGGCGGATATAGTGTAGACCACACCTCCGCCGAAGCCTGTGATAAGCCACAGTGCAATAAACAGCAGCTTAGATGTGACAAGGTGCATCACGAACAACAGAGCGCTGATGCCAATATGTCCTGCATAGAACACCGGAGTTGCTTGTGCTGTCAGCTTGGAAACTATCGGTTCAACAGACATATACGTTATCCACGTTCCACAAAAAAGCATTACAGCGTACACTGTACCAGCGGAACTTTCACGCATAAGCAGCAGGCTCATGGCAGCAAGGGTGATGTGTGCGTAAAAGAAGTAGTGGAGCTGATGAAAGATCATAACAGCAGAATAGCCATTCTGTCGACCCATGCGGCTGATATTGTAATTACCATGATAGTCTTTCAAACCGCAAAAAGCAATAGCGGAGGATATCAGCAGTATTGCCGATGGAAAAACTGCCGCAAGCGGAGCAAGTGCAAACCCGCTCACACGGAAGATGCGTTTCATGAGCCTATTGCCGTCGCTTTTCAGCCCGCTTCTCACTGATTGTATCACTGCCGAAAGAAGAAACAGCGATGCACCGGTCAGCACAAATGCAGCACTTTCCGAAAGATGCTTTGCCAAAGTGAGACCGCTTGTGACAAAGGACATAACAGACATGACTAAAAGACATCTATGGCTCAGTGAAAACGGCTTTGGGAAAAGGTTACCGATGTGGTAAGCTAGCGGATAACAAAGTATCTGCCAGAGCGGAAGAGAATGCACCGCACCGTATGCTATCCATCCGCATTCGAGAATGCCTGTAATAAGACTAAGCAGATAAAGCGTCATGATCATCGCTCCTTTCCGGAGCACTGCCAGAGCCAAGTTCGCAGCAGTGCTCGCAGTCAGACCAGTAGTGTGCCTTCGGACTGTTCAGTATCTCCAGCAGGGAGTTGTCCTTCACGTTACCAAGCAAAAACTTCGGATCAACCGCACCGGTGTTGCTATCGAGAGCCCAGAAGCAGGCAACGACATCACCGTTCGGAAGTATACCGATTGAATGACGCACACAGCGGCAAACGTTGGTATACTTCTTGTGACCTGGCATCAAATAGTGGAAATCCACATCTGGCTTGTGACCGACAGGAAGTGAATCCACCATCTCCTGCACCATGTGGACATACGCCTCGCACTGTGCGTCGGTCATGGAAGCCTCCGGGTAGGCGGCGCCTCTGCCAGACGCAAAGAAGCGCAGAATGCTCCAGTTGTCCACGCCGTTGGAACAAGCCCACGCAAACACAGCCAGTGCATCTACATAACTGCTGTTGTATGTACTTGCAACAGTCTGGAGTCCGACCTTACAGCCTGCCTCCTTCAGCAGCGTAACCGCTTTAGCAGCTGCCACGCTGTAAGCGGCAGGGCGAAGCTTGTAAGGATGATGCGGAACGACGTCCATAGTCATCTCCACATCATGGACAGTCTTACCGAGAAATTCAGCAAGCTTGCTATCGATGGCGAAGCCGGAGCAGCTCACACCGATCTTGTCCTTGCCGAGCACTTTGGACAACGCAGTCAGCAGCTCGGTATGTGCGGGGATGTCTGTGAACAACTCGCCACCGGAGAGGTCCACGCGGACATCGTAGTCGTTATCCTGCAGCTCGCGCACCTGATGAGCAACGTCTAGCTTCTGCTCCTGAGTAAGCTCATTGCTTCGGCAAGACTTGTCCGAGGTCGCACCCATACAGCAGATGTCGCAATTCCAGGGGCACAGAGCGGTAACGTCATAAATAATAGCAAGTTTCCTCATAATGATTCCTCCTTAAGGTTGGCTCTATCGTGTGGGTGGCTTTTGTTTACAAATATATTATATCACGTTATAAAGGCGGATTCAATTGACAGTAATATTATTTTTGTCAGTTATTTAATCGTATATTGACAAAACGTATGGTTTTGTGCTATAATATTGTCAGCTGATAACTGACAGCACTTCAATAGGAGGATAATATGATGAGCAAAGATATAACAAGCGAAATAATAGAATCTGGAGCTCAGTCATGGTATGATATGAGCTATTACACTTATCGACAACTTCAGCGTGACCATATAAGATTTGAAGAGGAATATACAGAGAGATTCCGTAACGACTATATTTGCAGAATACTTATTAATTATATGTGCTATGCTCAAAAAAGCTTTTTAGAGCAATTCGAGAATGATACAAAAAAGCGTATGATGAGCAAACAGTGTGATAAGTACAAAGGAACCGATCGCATAAGCCTAACAAAATTACTGACAGAAAAAATCTTGGAGTTTGATTTCCCATATCATAAAGATTTTAAAAAACGTACATTAATAACTTTTATATTAGAGCAATTTACGCTTCTCCCTCTTTCTGAACGAGAAATAATATACTGTTATTCGCAATATAATACCATAACCGAAGCGATAGACAATAACGAACTCCTTCTCGTGAAGATTTCCTCCGGGAAGGAATATGAGATCAAGCCATACAGCATTAAAATAGATGAAAATTCCTTATCTTATTATCTTGTTGGTTATTCAAGACCTAAAGGTAGCGAAAATGAATATGAGGGGCACTCATTCAAGTTGAGCCGTATAGAGGCATGCAGGTCAAAGCACAAGGAATCAATACTGTCCTATACAGAAACTAGATTACTAAAAGAAATCATCGAAAAATTTGGTAGTGCATACATTGTAGGAAATCTTGCCAAAAAAGATATAGAGAAAACTACTGTCAGACTTTCTGAAAGAGGATATAAAACGCTGTTTTTAAAAGTCATAGCTCATCAGAGACCTATCCCTATTACTGAACCTCAGCTGATTAATATAAACGATGAGGAGTTCTATGACCTTACATTTGATTGTTCTCATCAGCAAATCAAAAATTATTTCTTTTCATTTGGCGCAGAGGCAGAGATTCGCTCTCCAGAATGGCTTAGGGAAAAGTTTTTCGAAGATTATAAGGCATCAAGAGATC
>JBJERD010000127.1:0-3398 GCA_051882095.1 Oscillospiraceae bacterium | reverse complement strand
CCAGCCCCTACATATTAAGTGTTCGGCGTTGATGTGTAGGGGACGGCGTCCTCGACGTCCCTTGTTTGGGCGTAAAACAAACGGTTGCTGCCTGTCGGTCGGACGAAAAAAATTCTGTAGTGTCAATGCAGCAACTACCATACATGGCGGTCTTGCGTTCTGTGTTAACGGTCGAATACAAACGGGTGAACACAGTTCGCCCCTACGATTGAGGGTTTTCCCCAAAAAAAACGGGCGGTTTCGCAGCTCATAAAGAGCGCAGCGAAACCGCCCGGAATTTTTTTATACATTTTGCTGTGGAACAATGATCGTGTTCGGACGATGTAACAGCCGAATAAGGGCGTTGTATCATACGGGTGAACGCAAGTTCGTCCATACAGAAATTTTCACACGATGCAACAGCCGATAAACGGGCTGTCGAGGACGCCAGCCCCTACACATTTGTGCGGTGAACGCAAAGCATGCGGACACAGTTCGCCCCTACAGAATGTAGGAAAACACGCCTCAATAATAAAAATCGTGAGCGCAGCGAACACCTTCATTGTCAATTGTCCATTGTCAATTGTCAATTGAACCGATCATCTTTTGTCGATCGGAACATAGGCTCTTTCCGATCTGACAGCCTTGTAGGCAGGACGGATTATTCTCTTGCCTGTTACAAGCTCCTCAAAGCGGTGAGCGCACCAGCCTGCCATTCTGGAGACGGCAAAAAGCGGAGTGAACAGATCCTGCGGTATGCCTAACATTCTGTAAACAAGACCCGAATACATATCAACGTTTGCGCACATTACCTTGTCGTCGCCCTTTATTTCCGCAAAAAGCTGGGGGGTAAGTCTTTCAACAGTTTCAAGCAGATTGAATTCACGCTCGAACTCTGTTCCCATTGCAAGCTTTTTGGCGTTTTCTTTGAGAATTACCGCACGGGGGTCGGAAAGGGTGTAAACTGCGTGTCCCATGCCGTAGATAAGTCCCGAATGATCGTTGGCTTCCTTGCGGAGTATCTTTCTCAGGAATTCGGCGACCTCCTGCTCGTCCTCCCAGTTGCTTACGTTGTCCTTTATGCACTGCTGCATCTGGGCGACCTTGATGTTTGCGCCGCCGTGACGGGGTCCTTTGAGAGCTCCGATAGCTGCGGTGTAGGCAGCGTAGGGATCGGTGCCCGAGGAGGTAAGAACTCGACAGGCAAAGGTGGAGTTGTTACCGCCGCCGTGCTCTGCGTGAAGAACAAGAGCAAGGTCTAAAAGCTTGGCTTCCTCGTCGGTGAACTGTCTGTCGGGACGAAGTGCGGAAAGAATCATTTCGGCTGTGGAATGTGAGGGTATCAGCGGATGCATTATCATGCTCTCGCCGTCGAAAACTCTCTGCTTTACCTGCCATGCCGAAACCATTATATTGGGCAGCTTTGAGATTATGGAAATTGCCGTAGCCATTTCATATTCGGGGCTGCGGTTTTCGGGGTCGTCGTCGTAGGAATAAAGCGCAAGCACTGAACGGCCCATTTTATTCATGATGTTCTTTGAGGGTGCTTTAAGGATCATATCCTCGAAAAAGCTGGGCGGAAGCGCACGGTTTTCCGACATGATCTCCTTAAAAGCAACAAGCTCTTCTCTGTTGGGAAGATCGCCCATAAGCAGCAGATACACCGTTTCCTCATAGGCGAAGCGGTTTTCCTCAACGGCGCTGCGCACGATGTCGTTGATATTGTAACCACGATAAATGAGCTGACCCTCGATAGGAGCTTTTTCTCCCTCGTTGACAACATAGCCGTGTACGTTACAGATATTAGTAAGTCCTGCGATAACGCCTGTTCCGTCGGAATTACGAAGTCCACGCTTGACAACATATTTGTCGTAATACCTGGGGTCGATTGAGTTGTTTGATACGAATTGTTCATAAAGCATATTTCTTGCTGAATCGCTTATCATGATTTTTCATCTCGCTTTCAAAAAGTATATACTATATATTCTACACCATTTCTTCAAAAAAGTCAATGCCTTAGCGCACCATAGCGCAGACGGGCTGTCGAGGACGCCAGCCCCTACACATTTGTGCGGTGAGCGCAAAGCGTTAACAGTAGGGGCGAACTGTGTTCGCCCGTTTGTGTCCGCACGCTTTTCATTCCAACCGCCCAACATTCGCTCCGACCGCCCGACACACAGAACTTTCCCACCCAACAAAACTTATCGGAGGGCGAATCCGCCCGTCCGGCGTGAGGACTGTCAATTGTCAATTGAAACAATTGTGCATTGTGAATTGTGCATTGACAATCGGGCACTGCTGTGTTATAATAGTGTCATAGGTTTAATAGTCTTAAATTTTGTACTGTTAAGAACGGCTTTTATTCAGCCGCAGGGTGCGGAGTTTCGGCTTGGCACTGGGAGGGAAAGGATCTATTGATGGCGACTAAAACATCGGAAAAAGCAAAACAGAATACCCGGGGCAAAAAGTCAGGGGCGAAGAAAAAGAAAAGATCTGCCCTGCCTGTTATTATTGCCTGCAGCGCAGGACTTGTGTTTATAGGCGGTGGGGCTGCGGCTTATTATGCGGGAAAATCCGATTATGACGGAAAGTTTCTTGCAAATACTTACATCAACGATGTGGACGTAAGCGGTAAGACCGTTGCGGAGGCTCAGCATATGCTTGCAAGGGACGATCTGCCTGCTGCGCTGACAGTTGTTAAGCAAGACGGCGGCAAGGTTGTGGTGAAGCTTGAGGATTTCGGCTATTCTTATGATACCGACCAGCAGATACAGAGTCTTTATGACAATGTTGACCACAATGCGTGGCTTTCGGCTCTTTCTAAGGAGGAAAGGCTCACCTTTGAGGACACGGCTTCTTATGACAAGGACAAGCTGAAAAGTCTGCTTGAGGACGCCGACTGGGGCAGCGCAAAGAATGAAAACGCTGAAATTCTGGAGACCGACAGCGGTTTTGAGATAAAAGACGCTGTTCAGGGCGACGAAATGGAATATAAAAAGCTTCAGGATTATATCATCAGTTCGGTGGACAGCGGAAAATTCCAGCTTGAAGCGGCGGATTCCGACTGCTACATCGAGCCTGATATAACGGCGGAGGACTTGCAGGAAGAGTGCGATATGCTCAACTCTGTGTACAACATGGAGATAAACTATGATTTTGATTACACAAAGGAAAAGCTTACCGGCAAAAAGCTTATGGATATGGTGGAGCTGGACGAAAACGGAGTTATCACCGCAGACCCTGACAAGGCTATGAAATATGTTGAATATCTTGCAGAAAAGTACGATACATACAACACTGAGCGGAAATTCCATGCGACTATTCAGGGTGACATCACCGTGCCTATAAGTGACGATGCAAAATACGGCTGGTGGATAGATCAGCAGCGCACCTGCGATCAGCTTGTGGATATGCTGGAG
>JBJERD010000126.1:0-3431 GCA_051882095.1 Oscillospiraceae bacterium | reverse complement strand
ATGATCTTGAATGATGATAGGCTCTCTGGCGAACGGAAAAGCCCCTCAGAGCCGTCCGTGACGGTTATGGTGGAACGATACCCTAAAACAGTAAACGCTCCCTGAGCGTTCAGGGAGCGTTCTTCTCATTTGCCTGGTAACGAAGAAATCGGCGGAGATAGTCGTTTGTATATCACATCTGTCTCCTCGCTTGCAAAAGACTTCATAAGGGCAACATGGCAAATGCAGAAAAATAGCATTTGTTCTTTAGAGCATTCGCTATATCGTTGACATAAAACTCTACCATAAATCACTCCTATCATACGCTCATGATGTTATCAGCCCACAGCTCACACTGTTGCATAACCGTAGTAACTGCATCATCCATACCCTCCGGCGGATAGCGATGATCTTTCAGGAGCTTGCGTATCATCATACGCATTTTCGCTCTCGCACTGTCTCGTTTCTGCCAGTCGATAGTGCGGTTTTTTCGGAGCTTGTCAGCAAGCTCTTTGGTGATAGCAATAAGTTCTTCATTCTCATAGAAGTCCTTTATAGCCTGCGGTTTGGTAAGTGCATCATAGAAAGCAAGCTCATCGGCAGTCAAACCGAGTTCCTCTCCTGCTTCTTTGGCTTCTCTTATCTGTTTTGCAAGGTTGAGCATTTCCTGAATGACTTCCTCATTGGTGAGCATACCATTGAGATAGCGGTTCATAGCACTCTGCATGATCTCGCTGAATTTCTCCGATTTTACGAGGTTTGTCCGCTTATAGATATGCACCTGTTCTGCAATCAGACGTTTCAGCAGCTCAACGGCAAGATTTTTCTCTTTCATCTTAGAGATTTCCTCCAAGAATTTCGGATCAAATAGCGAGAAGTCCTGTTCCTTGTCCGAGAAAAGATTGATAACACCATCGCTCTTGATACTCTGTTTCAAAAGCTCATTGATCTTAGCATTGATTTCGGGGAGCGAGAGCTTTTTACCGCCGCCCTGATTGAGAATACGCATCAGTAGAACACGCACAGCTTCAAAGAAAGCGGCTTCTTCTCGTTCATGTTCCTCTGCGATAGAGGAACATAGCGAGAGTGCCTGTTTCAGCAACAGAGCTTCTTTGGTGTAGCTTTCTCTGTCTTTCTCCCTCTTTCTGTCCATAAGGAAGTTGACCGCACCTGTTATCGTACGTCCTGCTGTCAGCTCATTACCGCCGAAGAATGCGGAGTAGTCAAATCCATGGAGCAGATCACGGCATATCTGTAATTTTTCCTGAAACTTCGGATATGCGACTTGTGCAATATCCGTATTACCGTAGTTTTTCTTGTCACGGACGGTATAATCGTTCATAGCCTGCTTTAATGCTCCTGCTATGCCGACATAATCAACGACAAGTCCACCCTCTTTATCACGGAACACTCTGTTAACACGGGCGATAGCCTGCATAAGATTATATCCCGTCATCGGCTTATAGACATACATAGTCGCAAGTGACGGTACATCAAAGCCTGTCAGCCACATATCGACCACGATAGCGATTTTAAGCGGACTATCGTTGTCCTTGAATTTCTTTGCAAGTTCCTCCTTGTGACGCTTGTTGCCGATGATACTATGCCATTCCTCCGGATCTTTGTTTGAAGCCGTCATAACAACAGCGACCTTTTCTTCCCAGCCTGGGCGAATTTCAAGGATACGTTTGTATATCTTCATTGCGATAGCACGTGAATACGCAACTATCATTGCCTTACCTGTCAGCAGGTTCTCACGATAGTTCTCGTAATGATCGAGAATATCGTCTACAAGGGATTTTATCGTATCATCGTGACCGAGGATAGCTTCCATTTGCCCAAGCTCACGCTTACTTTTCTCGATAACATCGGGATCGGCATTTTGTGCCATAATATCGTATTCGGTATCTATCAGCTTCAGGGTGTTTTCATCGAGCTTGAGTTTCATAACACGGCTCTCATAGTAAACAGGGCGAGTAGCACCGTCCTCGACAGCCTGCGTCATATCGTAAATGTCGATATAATCACCGAACACTTCACGGGTGTTTCTGTCCTCTCTTGATATAGGAGTACCCGTAAAGCCGATATATGTAGCGTTCGGAAGCGTATCACGGATAATACGAGCCGTACCGATGACTTTACGTGCGATAAGCTCACCGTCTTCATTTTTTGTCATCTTGATTTTTTCGGTCAGACCATACTGTCCTCTATGTGCTTCATCTGCCATAACAACGATATTTCTTCTTTCG
Source organism: Oscillospiraceae bacterium (assembly GCA_051882095.1). Classification (GTDB taxonomy): domain Bacteria; phylum Bacillota; class Clostridia; order Oscillospirales; family Ruminococcaceae; genus FB2012. The sequence continues at coordinate 1,203 of JBJERD010000126.1, read as the reverse complement.
GACAGCGGTTCGCCCGACTCCTCAAATTTCTGCATTGTAGTGAAAATAATGCCGTTTGCCTTGCGACCGTCAAGCAGAGTTTTCAGATGTTCACGGCTTTCAGCGTGAACAGGTTCCTGACGCAAGAAATCCTTGCATTTGGCAAACTGAGAATAGAGCTGATCGTCAAGATCGTTTCTGTCCGTGATAACAACGATAGTGGGACTTTCAATAGCAGATTGAAGTAAATGTGCATAGAACACCATTGACAGCGACTTGCCCGAACCCTGCGTATGCCAGAATACACCGCCCTTACCGTCGGTAACAGTAGCCTTTTTCGTGGACTCAATAGCTTTGCGAACGGCGAAATACTGATGATAGCCTGCAAGTATCTTATAGCTTGTCAGTCCCTCATTCGAGAACAGGATAAAGTTTTTCAGAATATCAAGCAGACGATTTTTCTGAAAGATACCCTCAAAGAATGTGTCAAACTGGGCAAATTGCGTGTTTTCGTAGCTGCCGTCCTTCGTTTTCCATTCCATATAGCGATCTTCGCCCGAAGTGATTGTACCTGCACGGTTTTCCGAGAGGTCACTCATAACGCAAATTGCATTGTATATGAACATCGAGGGGATAGAGTGCATATAGTTTCTGATCTGCGTATAGGCTTCAGAAGCGTCCGTTTCCTCACGGGACGGAGATTTAAGCTCTATCAGTACCACAGGCAGACCGTTGATGAACAACAGCACATCGGGGCGCTTCTCGTCATTCTCAATGAAAGTCCATTGATTAGCCACAATAAAAGAGTTATTGTCCGTATTAGCATAGTCCACAAGATAGCAGATTGCAGAGCGTTCCTCGCCATTGTCAGTGTAGCGGACTTCAATACCGTTTTGCAGATAGTCCATAAACACAGCGTTTTTCTGCACAAGCTCGCCGTTCTCAAAGTTGGTTAGCTTGTAAAAGGCATCGCTGATCGCATCATCGGGGAGCGTGGGATTGAGCCGGTACAGAGCTTCTGTAAGCTCGTCCATATACAGCGGTGTCCTATAATCACGGTCAATCTCCGGTCCGTATGCGTGGGTGTAGCCCATTTGTTCGAAAAGCTGTATTATAGCGTTTTCATAGCTTGCTTCGGTATATGGCATACTTTGTCATCTCCTTTATAATTACTTTCTGATTTTGAAACACAAAAAGAATACAGGAAAATCAAAACCGTCTTTT
>JBJERD010000125.1:0-3440 GCA_051882095.1 Oscillospiraceae bacterium | reverse complement strand
TGCAACAGTCCTCCAAATACATATTCATCAAATCCCGCACTAATTGTCAATTGTCAACTGTCAATTGTCAATTGAACATCATTCGTGCTGAAAGCCAAGGGTTATCTCGTGAGCAGAATCAAGCGAATTCTGCTTTTCGGCTTCCTTGACGTATTTGTTTACAAGCGCAGTGGATTTTTCTACCGACTGTAATGTTCCTGCTCCTGCAACGCAGCCGCCGGGGCAGCCCATTCCTTCAAGCAGATAACCGTCGTATTTTCCCGCTTTGGCAAGCTGAAGAAGCTTTTTACATTCTCTCAGCCCCTGAGCGGATGCAACCTTTATCTCTCTGTCGGGGTCAAGCCTCTTTATAACGTCGGCAACCGCCTTGGCAACTCCGCCGCTTACGGCAAAGCCTCGTCCGTCGCCTGTTCCTTCGTTGAGCGGAACAGCTTCTTCGTCGGTTATGTCTTCAAATTTTACTTCCTTAGCTTCGAACATTCCCATAAGCTCTTCAAATGTGAGAACAAAGTCAACGTCCGAGCGGATAGAACGTCTGCTTGCTTCCAGCTTCTTGGCGGCGCAAGGTCCGATGAATGCTATGCAGGCGTCGGGATTTTCCTTTTTGACCATTCTTGCAGTAAGCACCATGGGAGTCATTGCCATTGATATGTAAGGCGCAAGGTCGGGGAAAAGCTTTTTAGCCATTACCGACCATGACGGACAGCATGACGTAGCCATGAACGGCTGATGCTCGGGAACCTCTCTCATAAAGTCCTTTGCCTCTTCAACTGCGCACAGGTCAGCTCCGATAGCAACCTCCACAACGCTGTCAAAGCCAAGCTTTTTCATTGCTGCGGTAAGCTTTTCAGGCGAAGCCTTGGGTCCGAACTGTCCCACAAATGCAGGCGCAACAAGAGCAATGACCCTTTTGCCGCTTTTCATGGCGTGGATAAGCTGGAATATCTGTCCCTTATCGACGATAGCTCCGAAAGGACAGCTGACAAGACACATTCCGCATGAAACGCACTTGTCGTAATCAATTTTCGCCTTGCCGTTTTCGTCCGAGCCGATAGCGTCCATTCCGCAGGCTTTGGCGCAGGGACGCTCCATTTTGTTGATGGCGTTGTATGGGCAGACGCTCTGGCATCTTCCGCACTTTATGCACTTGGACTGGTCGATAATGGATTTTCCGTGTACTATCTCGATAGCTCCCTTGGGGCAGACCTCCTTGCAGGGGTGAGCAAGACAGCCCTGACAGCAGTCGGTAACGTGATAGTGGGTCTCGGGGCAGGCGTTGCAGGCAAAGTTTATAATATTTACCAGCGGCGGATCGTAGTATTTTTCAGCAATAGCCGATTCTTCGATACCCTGCGACACCGATTCATGCTCGTCGATAGGTCTCAGAGGAAGTCCGATAGCAAGCCTGAGCCTTTCTTCAACGATAGCTCTTTCAAGAAATATGGACTCACGGTAAACTGCTACCTTTCCCGGCACTATCTTATACGGCAGCGTATCTATCCTGCTGTAATCTCCGCCTTCGTAAGCAAGTCTGGCAACTTCCGTAAAAACCTTTCTTCTGATGTCTGTCACCGAGGAATAAATACCCCTCATTCTCATAATATCTTCTCCTTTTCATACCATTCGGGCGATAAATGCCCTGTCCTTAATCATACTATCTCAATTATATTTTAAACTTCGATATGGCGTTTGTCAAGGATTATATACTATTTTGCATGGGTTATTCATATGTGTAAAAGCTGCTGTGCAACCGTATAAAAAATCTGCGCAGCAGCGGTGTTTGCGCTTGACATTTGATAAATGTGTGCTATAATAAAAATTGTAGGATACCGGAGTCTATACGGGTACCAAAGACGTAAATTTACAGCATACGGGAGCAGATGAATATGAACAATAAAACAAGAACGGCTTGCATAAGCGCAATGTATGAGCTTTATCCGCTTTGCAGAAAACTTGTTTTTGACACCTTCGACAAAAAGAAAAACAACATCACCAGAACACAGCAGATAATACTTCTTGCGCTTTCAGCTGAGGAAAAGCTTACAATGTCGCAGCTTGCGGCAAAGATAAACACCAGTAACGAACAGGCGACCAGAGCAGTCGCTCAGCTTGTGGACAGGGATTTTATCGAAAGACTTCAGGATAACAGCAACAGGCGTGTGATAAATATTCGTCTTACCGAAAAGGCACGGGAATTTATCAGAAAAACAAAGGCTGAGATAATGGGCGACCTGCTTGACCGTTTCAACGATGTTTCGGACGAGGATATGGAAAGCTTTCAGGCGGCTATCGAGCAGCTTATCAGAGTGCTGAAAAAGGTGCAGGTATAAGGCAACATATAAACTGTCGGGATAATGTGTATTCTGACAGTTTTTTTGTTGCAAAATCGGTAAATTTAATGATTTACTTATGGCGGGATTTGTGATATAATTTTATTATTATTATAAAACGATCGGAGGAAACGATATGAAAAAACTGCTGTCATTGCTGATGTGCATAATGATGGTGTGTGTATTTGTCGGAGGAGAGAACGTTCCGTCAGTGCTGACCGCTTCGGCAAGCACAACGGTGGGCACCGTAAAGGTCAAGACCGAATATAATTGCACCACAGACGCTATCAGAATAAAGTGGAACAAGGTAAGCGGAGCTTCGGGCTATCAGGTATACCGCTGGAACGGAAAAGGCTGGACAGTGCTTAAAACTATCAGAGATGTGAACACTCTCAGCTATCGTGACGGTTCAAGAAGCTCGGGAACGCTTTACAAGTACAAGGTAAAGGCGTTCAAAAAGGTGAACAGCACTACCGTATGGGGCAAGGCAAGCGATACTAAATACGCCGTTACAAGACCAAAGGGCGTAACAATAGTAGCGTCAAGCAAGTCGTCATCGGCGGTTCGCCTCAGGTGGACAAAGCAGACCTGCGACGGTTATCAGATACTTAAACTGAAAAACGGCAGCTGGGTAAAGGTAACGACTATCAAGAACAAGGATACCAACGCCTACAGAATAGCAGGACTTGCAAGCAGCACAAAGTACACCTTCAAGGTTCGTCCGTATAAGAGCGATACTAAGGGCGGTTATATGTTCGGAGCAGCCGATACTATAACCATTACAACAAACGCATCGCCTACCCCTGTGGGAGCAAACGGACAGCTGAGAGTCAGCGGAGCCAATATCGTCAACAAGAACGGCGATAAATTCCAGATAAAAGGAATGTCAACTCACGGCATCATGTGGGAGGACTTTTCCGATATACTTTCCAAGGAAAGCCTTAAAGTGCTTCGTGACGACTGGAAGGTAAACACTATCAGAATAGCAATGTACACCGAAGAGTGGGGAGGCTACACAACTGGTTCGGATTTTGCGGCTCAGGCAAAGAAGAAGGTCTCAACGGGCGTTGAAAACGCTAAATCTCTGGGAATGTACGCTATCATCGACTG
>JBJERD010000124.1:0-3445 GCA_051882095.1 Oscillospiraceae bacterium | reverse complement strand
TCCCCCTTGACCCCCTGCAAGCCCTTTAAAAAGGGCTTGACCCTAAACTTTAATTCTTGCCACTTTTTCGACAAGCTGAACGCAGCTTTAACGGGCTGCGTTTTTTATTTTCATACCGTTCATGGCGAAAAAGATACCGATTGTATAAAAAGTGTTGCAAAGCACGGGGCAATGTATTATACTGTGTTCATAAAGGAGGTAAAGATCATGGAAGTTGAGATAAAAATTGATCCCGATTTCAAAAATCCCAAAGCAGTGATACACACTGCGGAGATCACCGAGGAGGTCACAGAAGTCTCAAAAAAGCTTTCCTCTGCTTACGGTTCGGTGCTGACAGGTTTTATTGACGGAAAGGCGCAGATAATCGAGCCTGGATCGGTAGTCAGATTTTACTGTATGGGGCAAAGGGTTTTTGCCGTTACAGACTGCGGAGAGCTGGTGGTTCGCAGCAGACTTTACGATCTGGAAGAGAAGCTTTCGGGAACACACTTTGCAAGGATATCAAATTCGGAGATAATCAATCTGAAAAAAACCGAGAAATTTGATTTCAGCATCAAGGGAACAATACACGTTAAAATGAAAAACGGAGACGAGGTTTACGCTTCCCGAAGATATGTAAGCAGGTTAAAAAACATTCTTGGAGTTTAGGAGGTATTCATATGAAAAGTCAGATAATCAAATGGGCGGCTATAGGTTTTCCTGTGGGGATATGCATAGGGCTCTTAATAACGATAGCCATCTCATACATGGTAGGAGACGGGATTTATTATCCTGTCACTCCGCAGTTTGAAGCTCTTTTTGACAGCCAGTTGAATGCGTTGACATTTCAGACGGCTCTGTGCGGTCTTCTTGGAGCGATCTGTGCGGCAGGTTCTTTGATATGGGAAACAGACAACTGGAGTCTTGTCAGACAAACTGCGACGCATTTTGCTTTATTATCTCTGACAATGCTGCCGATAGCATATATATGCCATTGGATGGCGCACACAGCGGCAGGCATTATCTCCTACTTCGCAATTTTTATAATAATATACATTTTTATTTGGGCAGTCAATGTTGTGATCTGGAAGCTCAAAATCAATCAGATCAACAAAAAGATCGAATGACATTTATTCGCAAAAACGGGACGGATTCCGCAAGGAAGCTCGTCCCGTTTTTTGCTGATATGATTATTTCACCCTTCGATCTGTTTTCCGAGAAACATAGCTGCCGCTTTGGCAAGCATGATGTGTTTTTCCTCGGCTTTGGTCTCTCCGCCTGCGCTTATAAACGCAACTGCGCCTATCACGTCGCCTGCCGAAATAATGGGAGCTGCCACAAGCGCAGCTTTATCAATACCCTCAACAGGCAGCAGCGGAGGACAGCCCTCACTTTCGCAGACATAGGTCTTTCGGTTTTCAAGCATATCCTCCAATGCAGGAGAGATACGCCTTTCGCCGTACTCCTTTTTCTGGACTCCTGCCACCGCCACCACATGGTCACGGTCGAGAATGACCACCGCCGAGCCTGCAAGCTTTGATATGACCTCCGCCGCCTGCAAGGTGCCGTCGGAAAGCTCGTTTACAGGCGAATATTTCTTGAAGATGACCTCGCCGTCGTTGCTGGTGTAGATCTCTAACGGGTCGCCCTCACGAATACGCATAGTTCTTCTGATCTCCTTTGGTATCACCACACGCCCCAGATCGTCGATGCGGCGCACAATTCCTGTTGCTTTCATTTTCCTGAACCTCCGTTTATACCGAGCGCACCCAACCGCAGCGATCTCATCGGTGCGCTCTTAATTTTTGAGTATTTTTCTTGAACGTGTTTTTATTATCTGCGGATTTTGTCATTTTATTCTTTGAAATTTCGCTCGGTTATGCCTTGGAAAATTTTTTGTATCGAAAAATTTTGGCGTCCGTGTCCGGAAAAAATGATGCCTTAGACTATATGCACAGGTTTATCCTGTTAATTTGTTTAAGTTTCTTATTGAAATATTCAGCAATGAGATGTATAATGTATATATATGCAAGATCTCTTGTATATTCAAGCGAAGGAGGAACTAATATGAAGAAGCTAATTGCAGGCATTTTGTCAGCGGCAATGACGCTTGGGTGTATCGCCCTGCCGGCGGAGGTAACGGATAAGATCGGCTCGGGGTCGGTCATTGAAGCAAGTGCGGAAACTTACGGCAGTTTTGAGTACACCGTGCTTGATGACGGTACTGTAAAAATAACGGGATATAGCGGAACACATAGTATTCTCAACATACCTGCTGTTATCAGCAGCAAACAGGTAACTGTGTTGGGAGATAATGCGTTTGACAACAGCAGCTTCACAGAGCTTTATATACCAAACGGCATTAAAAGCATAGGAAAAAGTACATTCGCCAACTGCGACAGTATCAAGTCAGTTACAATACCCGGCAGCGTGGAATCTATTGGCGAGTATGCGTTTGAAAGCTGCGACGCCCTTGAAACGGTAACTATATCCGAAGGCGTAACAGAATTGGGCAATTACGCATTCAACTGGTGCAAAAAGCTTTCATCTGTGACCTTGCCCGATAGTCTGAGAAGAATAAAAGGCGCAAAAGCTTTTTACAATACCGATATAGTAAATAATCAGACTACTCCCGTAAAATATGTGGAAAAATGGGCTGTTCAGTGCGACAGCGGTCTTACAAGCGCATCGGTAAACGGAGCGGTAGGAATTGCCGACAGTCTGTTTTCTCCCTCGAAAAAAACACTTAAAAAGGTCATTATTTTTGAAGGCGTAAAATACATAGGATATTTTGCTTTCTCAGGCTGTGAGGTTCTTACAGATGTAACGCTGCCCGACGGTCTGGAATCCATTTGCGGAGCGTTCTATGAATGTACGGCGCTTGAATCAGTCACATTGCCTGACGGTCTGAAATCTATGGATAACGCATTTTCAAATTGTTCTTCTCTCACTTCGGTATATATTCCTGACGGAATTACGGAAATAGGAGACTTTGCATTCTTCAGATGCTATAAGCTGAAAACGGTAAATATTCCTGAGAGCGTAACGGTCATAGGCGAAAGTGCATTTAACGACTGCAATGTGCTTTCATCAATAACCCTGCCCGACAAGCTTGAAACAATAGAAGACAAGGCGTTTGCAAATTGTACTTCTCTTAAATCCATAACAATACCGAAAAGTGTTAAAAATCTGTCGGAATCTTTCAATCCAATAGGCTATTTCGGACAGATCGATTACATTAAATTCAGCGGCTTCAAAATTTACTGCTACTCAGGCACGTCAGGCGAACAATACGCAAAGGAAAATGGCTTTGACTATGAAGTGCTTGACCACACCCACAGCTACACAAGCAAAATAACCAAAGCAGCCACCTGCACCGCAACAGGCGTAAGAACATATACTTGCTCCTGCGGAGACACATACACACAAACGATAGCGAAAACAGCCCACACCTACAAAACCACAG
>JBJERD010000123.1:0-23076 GCA_051882095.1 Oscillospiraceae bacterium | reverse complement strand
CAGCTTTTTGCTGTCCATTCCTGCGCCGTTGTCCTCGCAGGAGATTATAACTTCGCTGCTGTCGCAGCCAGCCGAAAGAATTACCCTTGCAGGCTCGGTCTTTCCAGCCCTCTGACGTTCTTCGGGCGTTTCAATTCCGTGGTCTACGGCGTTTCGCACAATATGCATAAGCGGGTCGCCCAGAATATCCACCACCGACTTGTCCATTTCGGTGTCCTCGCCCTGAAAAACAAGCTCAACGTTTTTGCCCAGCTTTTTGTTCATATCTCTCACAACTCGGCTCATCTTTGAGAACGCCGACTGAACGGGCACCATTCTTATGGACATTACAACGTCCTGAAGCTCGTCGGTAAGCTTTTTAAGTTCTCTTGCCGATTTTGAAAATCTCTCCAGATTACCAGTGAAGTTTTTCAGGTCGGGACTTGACGTAACTCCCGACTCGGTGATAACTATTTCAGCCACAAGGTCAAGAAGCCTGTCCAGTTTTTCAAGCCGCACCGAAATAATACTGGAGCTGTGGCTGTCCTTTGGAGCGGCAGGCTTGGGAGTGCTTGCAGGAGCAGCCGCCTTCTGCTCCGGCTCGGCAGGCTGCACAGTCGGCTCAGCAGGCTTTTCCGCCTTCTTTTCGGGACGCTTCACCTCTTCGGCAGCCTCAACGTTTATGCCCTCCTTCAGAACGGCAAGAACGCTGTCCGTGCTGTCGGTGATAAGCTTTATGTACAAGCCGTTTTTGGTAATAACATCTCCTGCCGAATCCTCGTTGAGATCCTGCGGAATAGTTGAGCAGACCTCAGCGCAGTCGCCCAGAGAGTTGAGCAGCACCATTGCTCTTATGGCAGGCATAAGACAGCTTTCTTCAAACTTTACCCTGAACGTCTGAATGTTCTCCGCTTCGCCGTCGGGAAAAATATCCGTCTGGGAAACCTCCGCAGCAGCAGTCTGTTCAGCGCCTTTCATAACGTCGGCAAAGGCGTGAATCTTGTTTATAAGCTCTGTAAAATCGGTCAGCTCAGCCGAGTCGTCGGTAATGACGTCCATTTCGTTTTTCAATCCGTCCGAGCCTGCGAAAAGCAGCTCATACATCGCCGGCTTGTCGTATTTTGTTTCGGGATTTTCACGGATGATATAGAAAAGATCCTCCACCGAATGAGCAAGCTTGGACATATTCTGCAATCCCATCATAGCCGCCGAGCCTTTGATGGTGTGCATTATACGGAATATCTCGCCGATATCGTCGGCGGTAAGCTCATCCTTTTCGGTGCGCATCAGTATCTCATCAAGGCTTTCAAGAAGCTCTGAAGTTTCAAACATAAAGGTATCGAGCATAGACTCCATACCAGGGTCAAACTTTGACATATGGTATCACCCCGCAATGAATTATATCAGATATCCTTCACGGATACATATTTTTTTTACCTGTTCATAGGGCAGGCTTTTTACTTTATGGTATTTTGTTTTTTCTGCGTTTGTATAAACGATAAGCGTGCAGGTGCCGTTGCGCTGCTGAAAAACGTTTCTTTTGACTTTTATCTTGCTGATATTGCTTTTCGGAATAATTATCTTATGAAACTGATACATCGGGCAGTAAACAAGAGTGCAGTACCCGTTTTTAAAGCCCATAGCCGTTGAAAAGGCAGCGTTTATCTGCACGATGATGAGCCACGCCAGCGGTATTATCGCTACAGTCATGATAATATTTATTTCGGTATGCCACTTGCTTATCAGCATTTTCGCCAGCGTTCCGGCTGCCGGCGGAATAAGGCAGAGAAAAGCAGGAACAAGAACAAATCTCAGCAGATCCTTTTTGCCTGTGCATATCTCGGTTTTAGGCTTTGGTATAGTCGGTTCGAGAATTTTGAGAGAAGCCCACATTTCGCGGTTGGTGGTTATGGGTATCAGTGCAGATATCTCACGCCGCTTTTTTCCGTAGCCCGTGCAGTAAAGAGTAACCGAGCTTATTTTTGATATCTTCATAAGCAGCGTCTGCTGAAAATCAACAAAATTCACCTTGTCTCTGTTGATAACGTGCTTGCGCTTGGTGGCGATGCCGCTGCGTATTATCAGCTGACTTCCGCAGCGTGTGGCGGTAAAGCTCCAGTGGCGCATAAGATTTGCCACAAATGAAAGCAGCCAGCCGCCTAAGATAACTCCTCCCAGAATGAGGATAGCCTTTGGGATAGTGCTTGTCAGCCTGAGAAACTGGCTGTCTATTCTTGTTATCTCGCCGTTTACCCTCCGGAAAAGCTGCTGTTCAAGCTCTCCGCCCACAAGACGGTAGACCTCAAAGATGAACGCTCCGAAAAGTATCATTCCCGAAAGTGTTGAGGAAAACAGCAGCGAAAATATAAGCAGATATGACTTTTTCGGTGAAATTGAAAATCTCGGCAGCTCTTTTCCCTGCGCCGTAACGATGTCGTATATCTCGTTTACGCATTTTTCGGAAAGAACCAGCTTTATGTCCGTTTTGGGGACGGAATCGGCGTTTGTTTCCACATACATTGTGCAGGCATTCACCGCATTGTATATATACCCTTGGGTGCAGGAAAAGGTGGTTATCTCGCTGAAATAGACCTTGGTGGTGCATATGCCGAACAGTCCCGAATGAGCGATTATCCCGTCGTCCTCGATCTCGTAGTAAACAAATATCCACTTGAACACCGCAAAAGCGAATATTCCCGTTATGACCAGAATATCAAGCCAGTTGGCTCTTATCCAGCTCTGAAAATCAAATTTTGTGGCTATAAGATATTTCGTCACCGGGATCATCATCAGCCAGATGTTTTTTGAGGTGTAATTTATTATCTTTATAGGATGCTGACGGTGCCTGAAAAATGAGCGCAGCCAGCTTTTTTTCTCTTTTATTTTTTCTTTGTCTATCTGAGGTTTGTTCAAACCGTCACCTCCATTGGGCTTGGGGCGCTTTGTGCATTTTTGCGCCTTTCGGGGCATAAGTATTAGCGAAAGCAGGTGTGGACAATGGAACAGCTATCCGTCATATTCGCAAAAATATCCTCTGTCATATGGGGATATCCCGTACTTATACTTATGCTTGCCGCCGGGATATATCTCACCGTTCTGATGAGATTTCCCCAGATTCATATTATACGGATATTCAGAAGCACGATCGGAACGCTTTTTAAAAAGTCTTCCGAGCCTGCCGCCGAAAGATCGGGCGGAGCGCTTTCACAGCTTCAGACCTTTTCCACCGCCCTTGCTGCAACGGTAGGAACAGGCAGCGTGGCAGGAGTGGGAACGGCAATAGCCGTGGGCGGAAAGGGAGCCATATTCTGGCTTTGGGTGTCAGCCTTTTTCGGCATGGCGCTTTCCTACGCCGAAAACCTGTTGGGCGTGAAATACTGCGCTGATTCAAAGGTGAAGGGCGCATTTGTTTATATGGAAAAGGGGCTTTCATCAAAATGGCTCGCCCTGCTTTTCGCATTTTTCTGCGCTCTGGCTTCTCTTGGAATGGGCTGCATGGCACAGAGCAATTCAATTTCCTCCGCCTGCAAGGGAGCTTTTTCGGTACCGCCCTTTGTCAGCGGAGCGGTGGTGCTTATAGTCTCCGCTGCAGCTGTTTCGGGAAGAAACGGTCCTGCAAAGCTTGCCGAAAGGCTTGTTCCCGTTATGTCCCTTTTTTACGTTGGGGGAGCAGCCGCAGTTATCATCATAAACGCCGAAAAGCTTCCCTGCGCCCTGTCGGGAATTATTACCGAAGCCTTTTCCTTCAGAGCCGCTTCAGGCGGATTTTCGGGATATATGCTCTCCACTGTTATAACAGGTCTTAAAAGGGGAGCTTTTTCAAACGAAGCAGGCTTGGGCTCAACCGTTGCCGTCCACAGCAGCTGCTGCGTGAAAGACCCGAAAACACAGGGCGCATGGGGAATGACCGAGGTATTCATCGACACCATGGTGATATCTACTCTTACTGCGCTGGCTGTTTTCGTCAGCGGAGCGGATATCTCCGACGGCGGAGCGGACGCAGTATGCGCAGCCTTTTCGCAAGGCGGTCTTGGCAGCCTTGGCGAAGCTTTTATCGCCGTTTCAATAGTGATGTTCGCCTTTGCCACCATAATCGGCTGGTTTTTTATCGGTCAGAAGGCTTGGGAATATATTTTTCCAAAGCGCACAAGGCTTTTCAAAGCGGTCTTTTTAATCTGCGTTTATCTCGGCTCGGTATCGGCGCTTTCCGTTGTGTGGGAGCTTTCCGACATCTTCAACGGTCTGATGGCGATACCCAATCTTACCGCCCTGCTGCTTTTGTCAAAGGAAGCCGCCGATATCCACAAGGGAAAAAGGCTGTCTTAAATAGTCATCGCTGCGTGTCTTGTAACATGACAGCCCACGTTGACCGAAACGGGCAGTCCTGCAATGTGCGTGGGCGCTTGCTCGATATTTACCGCAAGACAGGTCTGAGTTCCGCCGAAGCCCTGAGGACCTATTCCCAGCTTGTTTATCCTTTCAAGTATCCTGCTTTCAAGGTCTGCGTAAAGAGGCTTGGGATTTCTCTGAGAAACGCTTCTGCAAAGAGCTTTCTTTGCAAGATATGCGCACTTTTCAAAGTCGCCGCCTATTCCCACGCCGATAACGATTGGCGGACAGGGATTTGAGCCTGCCTTTGCGCACACGTCAACTACCCAGTCAACTATCTCGTCGGTGGTCACCGAAGGGGTCATCATTTTCAGCTGCGACATATTCTCGCTGCCGAAGCCCTTGGGTGCAACCATTATCTTAACATTTTCGCCGTCGCATACCGAAAGATGCAGCACCGCAGGAGTGTTATCCCCTGTGTTCACTCTTTCAAGAGGATCGCCCACTACCGAACAGCGCAGTCTGCCCTCGGTGTAGCCTCTTGCAACGCCCTTGTTTACAGCGTCGTTCAGCGAGCCGCCTACAAAGTGAACGTCCTGTCCTATTTCCATAAAAACTACTGCCATTCCGCAGTCCTGACAGATAGGGATAGTTTCCTCTCTTGCAACGTTTATGTTTTCGATGATGTCGTCGAAAACGTTTCTGCCTACGGGAGACTTTTCAGCCTTTGCGCCGCATTTTATGCAGTCCTCCATATCCTCGGGAAGATAAAGATTAGCCTTTATGCAAAGCTCCCTCACAGCGTTTTCGATCTCTGAAACATTTATTTCACGCATATTGATACATTCTCCTTTTTATTTGTCACGAAAGCTCGACTATAGCTTTCAGCTCGCCGTTTCCGTATATCCCCACGGTGTTTTTTCCCTCCGTGCGGCAATAGCCTGCCTCGGCCTTTTCGCCCTCACGCAGCGGACTTTTATACACTATTCTTATCTGCGAAAAGTTTTCGCTTAAATAATCCTCCTCGGGTATCATTTCCAGCGCATAGCCGAGATAGCATATGTTATGCACATGACCGTTGAAATCCATATCCGACCTGCGCATTGCTATCGGCAGGGTCTTTTCATAGCTTTCAGGCTCTCTTAGCTTGGGCAGCTTGTTATCATAAACGCTTTTTTCTTCGGGAGCGTATGCTGTCATAAGCTCCTCACTTATTCCGAAAGGCTTTGACGTTTCAAGATCAAGAAGCACGAACCTTGCAGACCCCTGCGCTATCCTTTCGCCGTCCATATCAAGAGTAAAATCTCTCGACACCCTGCTCTGCTTTGTCTTCGCCCTCGCCCATGTGGAATACTCCAGCTGTTTAGAATACTGCGGACGTGAGAAAAGGCTGACACGCCATTCGGTAAGTATCCATGCAACTCCGTCAAGACTTCCTTGTATAACGCTGTCGCTTACACTGTCCGAGTGATAGCTGCCTGCGTTTAAAAAGATCCTCAGGACAGCCTCTGCCGAAAGCTTTCCGCTGCGGCTGTAGTCCTCTATCTGTGGGTAATATGTTCCGCTGAAAATCATATCATATCTCCAAAAGCTGTATTTCTCCGCCCACTATGACTGCCGCAGGCGAGGTCATCACTTCAAAGGGATTCGCCCCGAACAGCACCATGTCCGCACGCTTGCCTGCTTCTATGGAGCCTGCAATATCCGCTATCCCTGCTATCTCCGCTGCGTTTATCGTCACGCTGTCAACGGCGCTCTGAAAATCAAGACCGTGCTTGATGCAGATTCCCACCGTCAGCGGCAGATACTGTATCGGCGTTTCGGAATGGTCGGTGCAGATCGCAGTTTTTACTCCAGAAGCCGCAAGAACGGCGGCGTTTTTCGGAGTAATGTTGGCAAGCTCAGGCTTGCAGGCGTCGCACATAACAGGACCTATCACGGCGCAGGCGTTTTCCTCCGCCAGCTCGTGGGCGATAAGATGACCGTCTGTGCAGTGGATAAGCACATGATCAAGCTGAAATTCCTTGGCAATGCGTACCGCCGTGAAGATATCGTCAGCTCTGTGGCAATGAAAATGCGCCTTGACTTCACGCTTCAGCAGAGGGATAAGCGCTTCCGATTTTATGTCGTAATCGGGCATATCGCCGTCGTTTTCCTCCGCTTCCTCCTTATCGGCAAGATATTTCTGCGCCTTTGCCAGCGTTTCTCTTATCATCGCCGATATCGCCATTCGTGTGCAGGGAGTTTCATCACGGTTCATGTATGTCATTTTCGGATTTTCGCCCAGCGAGAATTTCATTCCCACGGTGCGCAAAAGCATTTTGTCGATGCGTTTTCCGACAGTCGATACCGCCGCAATATCTCCCGCAACGGGATTCATTGAGCCGGGTGAGACCACCGCAGCAGTAATACCTGCTCTGACGGCTTCACTAAAGCTTATATCAAAAGGATTTATGCCGTCGCATATTCTCAGCTGAGGCGAAACAGGCTCGCTTTCCTCGTTGAAATCCTCGCTTTCCATGCCCACTCCGTTGGTGGTAAGCCCCAGATGAGTGTGTGCGTCTATAAAACCGGGATAAAGGGTAAAACCCTTTCCGTCAATGTCCCCTTGCGATACCGTTTCGGGTTCTCCCTCGCAGACTTTGGTTATCACGCCGTTTTCAAAGGAAACAAAGCCGTTTTCGATTATTTTTCTCTCTTTGTCCTGAGTGTATATCCTGACATTGTATATTGTCATTGGTTCAGCTCCTCCATTTGTTCATATCTGCCCCGTCGAGCCGAAGCCGCCCTCGCCTCTTTCGGTGTCCGAAAGCTCTGTTACTTCGCATACCTCGGGGGTGAAAACGGGCGTTATCACAAGCTGAGCTATCCTCTCTCCCGGAGAAACAGTGTACTCCTTGTCCGAGTGATTGTGCAGAGGAACGATTATTTCTCCTCGGTAATCGGTATCCACCACGCCCACGCAGTTTGCAGGGGCAAGACCGTGCTTTGTGGCAAGGGAAGACCGTGCGTAGATAAGCAGCACACAGCTTTCCGCACCCGAAATTTCGGTGGAAATGCCCGTAGGTATCTTTGCCGTCATGCCTGCACCGATAGTCACAGGCTCATCTATGCAGGCGGAAAGGTCATACCCTGCGCTCTCTGCGGTCGCCCTCTTTGGAATTACCGCCGAATCTCTAAGTTTCTTTATCAAAAGCTTCATATAAACTCCTAGCTGATTTGTATTTTCCAAAATAATAATTGTCAACTGTCAATTGTCAATTGCTACAAAACTCCACGGGTGTAAAGACCTCGTGTTATGCTTTCATTGCTTGGGGGCAAGCCCTTTTCAAAAGCCGAGATGATATCGCATACCTTCTGCGGACTTTCGTCAAAAAAGTCCAGCTGCACAAAGCTTGCGGTATTAAACTGCGAAAGCTTGTCCGCCATGTAAAGCGGCTCGGAGTTGAGTATCTCAACATACCCCTGCCCCTTTGAGCATTTTACGGGGAAAACTCTGCCCGTTCTGTCCTTGACCGCTCCGCTGCATTTTCCGCAGCCGCAAGCCTGCTTGACAGGGCAGTTGACGGTGAGCATTAGCGGAAGCCTGCCGTAGCCGATAACGCCAAAGTCAAGCTCGCCGCCCAGAGCGTTTATCTGACCGCTTTTAAGCTCAAAGGAAGCCGTGCAGTCGCTAAGTCCCAGCTTTTTCAGCGACCGCAGCGCAAGAGAGTTTGTAACGTTTAGTCCAAAACCTCCGTGCATGATAAGTCCAAGCTCTTCGCCCATTGATATGTGAGCGTAATTTGTGCATACCATGTGCCGCAGACCCTTTTCTTTAAGCTCTTTCAGCGCAGAAAAATCTTTTTTCTCATCAAAAGTAAATCTGGGCATTTCAGCTGCAAGCTTCTGAGCGGAGAAGCCTGCTTCAAGCAGCTTTTTCGCCTCTTGCAGCGGACATACGGCAAGCTCTATCCTGCCTATATCCACCTGTGCAAGCTGTTCTGCGGAAGTCACCGAAATCCTTATCTTTGGCTCGGTGCAGATCTTCGGTTTAGCGATGTTAAGACTTACCGCCGTAAAATCCGCAGCCTTTGTGTAAAACTCATATCTTTTTTCATCAAGTCGGCTGCAAAGCTCTCTGCGCAAAGCGTTCAGCGCAGACGCAGGACAGGAAAGCTCCTCGTCTATATCCGCCGAAAATCCCGAAAGTGTGTAGATGGTCTCTCCCAGCTTGGAAAACTGCTTTTCAAGAGCCTGTTCGTCAGTGGCTTTCTGTATGGCTTGCTGCGGAACATCTCCCGTAACTTCGGCAGTCGTTCCGTTTTCGTCGCTTGCGCTGACAAATATCCTCTCACCCTTTTTCATGCGGACGTAAATGTATATCCCGCTGCGCTTGTATTCTCTGCGGTAAAGCTGGTGTATCTTAGGCAGCGCCTCTGCTGAGGAAGCAACGTCTTCTTTTTGCCTGAATCCGAACATTTCGCTGCCTGTGCGGCGCAGATAATATCCGTCGGTAAAGCCGCTTCGTGAGAACACCTTTTCCAGCAGACTTACATCAAAGCTGCCGCCGTCACGGGCGTTTCTTACCGAATCCACCGCAGCCGCAACATATTCGGGACGCTTCATTCTTCCCTCTATTTTAAGCGAAGCCGCTCCGCAGCTTTCGAGCTCTTTTATATGGCTGATATAAGACATATCTTTCAGCGAAAGGTCGTGCCGTTCTTTGCCCGACTGCTTTTGTGCCGAGACGGGAAGTCTGCACGCCTGTGCGCAAAGTCCTCTGTTGGCGCTTCGTGAGCCGATAACTGCGCTCATATAGCATTGTCCCGAAACGGACATACAAAGCGCTCCGTGAACAAACACTTCTATCTCAACGGGCAGCCTGCACAGCTCTTTTATGATGTCAATGGGCAGCTCTCTTGAAACCACCGCCCGTGAAAAGCCCATAGCTTTTGCAAAAAGAACTCCTCTTTGGGTGTGAAGAGTCATCTGGGTGGAGGCGTGGATCTCTAGCTTTGGGCAGCAGTTTTTTACTATCTCCACCAGAGCAAGATCCTGCGTTATCAAGCCGTCTATGCCTGTCTCGCAGGCAAACTTCACCGCCTGCAGGCAGTCGTCAAGCTGACGGTCGGTTATGACCGTGTTTATCGCCTGATAGACCTTTACTCCTCTGACGTGACAGTCGTAAACCGCTTTTTTAAGCTCCTCTTTGGAAAAGTTGGCAGCATTCTGCCTTGCCGAAAACATCTCTCCGCCCAGATAAACGGCGTCGCAGCCTGTTCTCAGGGCAGCCTCCAGCGACTGGGGACTTCCGCAGGGAGCAAGTATTTCCGCTTTGCCCATTACTTCTTTCCGTAATTATAGGGGATTTTGTTTTCAAGAGCGTTGCTTATGTCCTGAGAAAGTATATCCTTAGCCGATACCTTTTCCTCGTTTCCCGAAAGTGATTTGCGCAGCTTGACCTCTCTCTCCAGCTGAGCAACCTTTTCTCTCAGCGCACGAAGCTCCTTCTGAGCGTCGTCAGCCTGCTCTCTGGCTTCTCCTGCGTCGTCAACATAATCCTTTATCTGCGAGCGGATATTCTCAACGTTCTGTCTTGCCTTGACAAGCTCGTCGTAACATTCCAGAGCAATGAGAGCGGCGGCATCCTGTAGCGAAAGAGACGGCTTAGCCTTTAAAAGCTCCGCCATTTTTTTGTTGAGACCGCCTGCCAGCTTGTCGGTATACTCTCTTGTCTCGTCGGTAACAAGACGGTATTCTCTGTTGTAGATCTTTACGGTAACTTCATTTTTCACAGCGTTTCTGTCCTTTCATTGATTTTGGTTTTTACAAGATGATATTATTAATATTATTATACTACATTTTAAGTCATTTGAAAAGGGTATTGTGCAAATTTAATAATTTTTTCGTCATTTTTACCTTACACAGGGGTTTAATTTATACAAATCTACAACTTTTTATTTGTGGGATTTTATTATTGAAAATACTTTTGTGAAGTGATATAATTTAATTATAATATCATATTTGTTTTCTCTGTAAAGGAGGGAGTCCGCAGCAGGGCGTTTATATGAAAATAAAGACTATACTTTCGGTTTTTGCCGCAGTTATCACAGCAGTGACCGCAGTTCCGTCGGCAGGCATGGACGGTATGCTGCAAACGTCAATAAAGACAGACGCTGCCGCTTCCGTTTCTGAGGTGGAAGCCGCTCTTTCATGCAATCTGTACCGATATGACGGAACACAAAAACAGCCGCAGGTAACTGTGACCGTTGACGGCTGTACGCTTTCGGAGGAGGATTATTCGGTAAGCTATAAAAACAATATTCTTCCCGGCACGGCGCAGGCGGTGGTAACGGGAAAAAACGGCTGGCAGGGAACAGTTACCGCAAATTTCAGAATAACTCTTCCGCCACCGGGAGCTGTGGGGATAAAATGCACCGACAAAACGGTAGAATTTTCGTGGAACAGAGACCCCTGCGCAACGGGATACAAGCTCTACCGCTATGACAAAGCCTCGGGAAAATACATAAGCTGCGCAGTTATAAGAGATAACAATGTCACCTCATGGACGGACAAAAAGGTAAGCTCAGGCTGCGAATATCAGTATAAGATACAAAGCTTTGTAAAGTCGGACGGAAAATATTATATGGGAAAGACCTCGGGGGTGCTCAACGCTTCGATGCTTCCCGAAAAGCTTGAAATAGTAAGAGTCAACCGCACCAAGGACGCAGTAAGGCTTTACTGGAACAAGGTCGAATGTGACGGATATCAGGTGCTGAGATATTATCCTGCCGAAAAGAAATGGAAAAAGATACGCACCATAAAGGATCCCGATATCTGCAATTACAGGATATCAAACCTCAGCAAAGGCACGGAATACAAATTCAAGGTAAGAGCCTACAGATACGACTCCTCGGGAAAGCTGCTTTTCGGAAGCTACTGCGACGTTGAGAGCGTAACCACCATACCGAAGATAACAAAGAAAAACGGCATTACATATGTTGAGGGGATACTCATAGCCAACAAGAGCTACTCGCTGCCTTCTTCCTATGCTCCGGGACTTGACCCCACCGCTCTGGCTGCGTTTACAAAAATGCAGAAGGCGGCTCAAAAGGACGGCATATCCTTGTGGATATGCTCGGGCTTCCGCTCCTATCAGTATCAGGCTTCTCTGTACAGCAATTATGTTTATTACAGAGGTCAGGCGGCGGCTGATACCTTTTCCGCAAGAGCAGGACACAGCGAGCATCAGACGGGTCTTGCAATGGACATAAACAATGCAAGCTCCTCATTTGAGGGAACGAAAGAAGCAAAATGGCTTGCCGAGCATTGTGCAGAATACGGCTTTATCATAAGATATCCCAAGGGAAAAGAGAGCATAACGGGATACAAATACGAGCCGTGGCATATACGCTATCTGGGAACGACAAGAGCAAAAACTGTGACGAACAGCGGTCTTTGTCTTGAAGAATATCTGGGCATAACATCACAGTATAAATAAAAAGTATTTAGGCAAAATGCATACAAAAAGCTCCCCCGTATATCGGGAGAGCTTTTTTATATTGCCTTGCGGCTTCCGTCTTCCTTATGTACACATTTTTCACAACAGCCGCTGCAGTTTCCGCAGGCTGTTTTTTTGTTTGTGAAAATATGTTTAAGCGCCAAAGCAGCGCAGATAAGGACGATAAGTAAAATAATAACGCTCTGAATGTTCATCTAAACTACCCCCATTGCCGAGCCGATAAGCACTACTGCAAATGCCGCAAGCCACGCAACTGCGCATTGCAGTATTACTACCGCTGCCGCCCACTTTACGCCAAGCTCTTTTTTTATCGCTGCGATAGCCGCAACGCAGGGAGTGTATAAAAGGCAGAACGCCAGCAGACTTGCCGCCGCAAGAGGAGTTATGGCAGCAACCAGATTTCCCGTCGCTCCGAACAGTACCGAAAGTGTGGATACCACGCTTTCCTTTGCCATAAAGCCTGTGATGAGGGCAGTTGATATCCTCCAGTCGCCGAAGCCCAGAGGCTTGAATATGGGAGCTATCCTGCCGGCAATAACCGCAAGTATGCTGTTCTGAGAATCGCTCACCACATTGAAGTGAGTGTCGAAGGTCTGCAAGAACCATATTATTATCGTCGCAACAAAAATCACGGTAAAGGCTTTTTCAAGAAAATCCTTGGCTTTTTCCCATAAAAGCTGTCCTACGTTTTTTGCACCGGGCAGACGGTAGTTGGGAAGCTCCATAACAAAGGGAACAGCCTCGCCTCTGAACATGGTCTTTCTCATAAGCAGAGCCATAAGTATTCCCACCGCTATGCCGCCGAAATAAAGACCTATCATTATCAGCGCTCCGTGGCGAGGGAAGAATGCCGCCGTGAAAAATGCGTAAATAGGCAGCTTTGCCGAGCAGCTCATGTACGGAGTAAGCAGGATAGTCATTTTTCGGTCACGCTCCGACGGCAGAGTTCGGCTCGCCATTACTCCCGGCACCGTGCAGCCGAAGCCTATAAGCATCGGCACTATGCTCCTTCCCGAAAGACCTATTTTTCTAAGCAGCTTATCCATAACAAAAGCAACTCTCGCCATATAGCCGCTGTCCTCCAGCAGAGAGAGGAAGAAAAACAGTGTTACGATAACAGGCAGAAAGCTGAGAACGCTTCCCACTCCGCTGAAAACTCCGTCGATAACAAGCGACTGTATCACGCTGTTTACGTTGGCTTTTTCAAGAGCCGCCTGCGTTATTTCCGTAAGCTTGTCTATTCCCATTTCAAGCAGCGTCGAAAGACCCGCTCCGATAACGTTGAAAGTCAGCCAGAACACCGCTGCCATTATTCCGATAAACGCAGGAATCGCCGTGTATTTGCCCGTAAGCACCTTGTCGATCTTCTGACTTCTTATATGCTCCTTGCTTTCTCTGGGCTTTACCACCGTTTCGCCGCATACCTTGTTTATGAAGCTGAAACGCATATCCGCAATTGCAGCCGCTCTGTCAAGACCTCTCTCAGCCTCCATCTGCTGAATGATATGCTCCAATATTTCCGTTTCGTTTTGATCAAGCTCCAGCTTTTCAAGAATAAGCTTGTCACCCTCGGCAAGCTTGGCAGCGGCAAATCTTACGGGTATCTTCGCCGCCTTTGCGTGATCCTCGATAAGATGCATTATTCCGTGCAGACAGCGGTGGACCGCTCCGCCGTGGTCGTTTGCGCTGCAAAAATCCTGTCTGCCGGGGCGTTCCTGATACTTGGCAACGTGCAAAGCATGGTCGATAAGCTCGTCTATTCCTTCGTTTTTCGCCGCCGATATGGGCACAACGGGAATACCCAGCATTTCCTCCATTTCGTTTACCAGCACCGAGCCGCCGTTTTCTCTCACCTCGTCCATCATGTTCAGAGCCAGAACCATTGGTATATCAAGCTCCATAAGCTGCATGGTCAGATAAAGATTTCTCTCTATATTCGTTGCGTCAACAATGTTTATTATTCCCTTTGGATGCTCGTCAAGAACGAACTGCCTTGTGACTATCTCCTCGCTGGTATAGGGCGACATGGAGTAGATGCCCGGCAGGTCGGTGACAAGTGTGTTGGAATGTCCCTTTATTGCGCCGTCCTTGCGGTCAACCGTTACGCCGGGGAAGTTTCCGACGTGCTGATTCGAGCCTGTCAGCTGATTGAAAAGTGTAGTCTTTCCGCAGTTCTGATTTCCTGCAAGAGCAAAGGTCAGCTTAACGCTGTCGGGCAGCGGATCCTCGTCCGCCTTGATGTGATATTTTCCGCCCTCGCCCAGACCCGGGTGAACAGTCTTTCTTTTGACCCTTTCAGCCCTTGCCTGAGGCTGATGATCTCTTACGTCCGTGATCTCTATTTTTTCTGCGTCTGCCAAACGCAGGGTAAGCTCATAGCTGTTTATTCTCAGCTCAACGGGGTCGCCCATTGGAGCGTATTTCACCATTGTGATATCCGCCTTTGGTATGATGCCCATATCGAGAAAATGCTGTCTCAGCTCGCCCTCGCCGCCAACCGAAAGAACGGTTGCCGTTTTTCCTATCGGCAGATCCTTTAACGTCATATAGTTTCCTCCTGAAGAATTGCGTTCTGTAATAATTATATCACGCAGCGAGTAAAAAAGCAATAAAATTCCTATGATAATAGTGTGAGAAATTATTATATGCAACACCGCACAACTACCCCCAATATTAAAGCAACACCGCACAGCTACCGACTGGCGTCTTTGCCGCACATCTGCTTGCAGATTTTCCCCGTGATTGCACAATTCGAGCTTGACTATCGCCGGATAGCCTGCGCTCTCATTATGCAATCACGCGAAAAAATCTGACTGCGCATCTGTACGACAATAGCTGTGCGGTGTTGCTTTAAAATAATAATGCTTATTAATTTTATATGATTGCCAAGGGGGATAATATGTGTTATAATATTGGTGACTTCATCGGCTTATGAATAATATCGTTTCATGCGCCGAAGGATATTTTTCTGAAAGGAATAATAATATGAGCGTAAAAACTTTGTTCTGCGATAACTGGGAGTTCTCTCTTAATCCCATAGACACCGATTATTCCGAAAGTCTTGAATGGAAAAAGGTCGATATTCCCCACGACTTTCTTATCTATGACGTGAACGATCTGTATAAGACCTCAACAGGCTGGTACAGAAAAAAATTCTTATATAAAAAAACAGACAGACGTGCCGCTCTGCGATTTGACGGCGTGTATATGGACAGCAGGGTGTATGTCAACGGAGCTTTGGCAGGCGAGTGGAAGTACGGCTACACCACCTTTGAATTTGACATCACAGAGCTTTTGCAGGAGGGCGAAAATCTTATAGCAGTCCGCATCGACCACCGTGAGCCTAATTCAAGATGGTATTCGGGCGCAGGCATCTACCGCAACGTGTGGTTCAAGGAATACGACCCCTGCCATATCACAAACGACGGAGTTTACATAAGCGCAGACGTTGACGGAACAGTTAAAATAACTGTGGAAACGGAGCGTCCCGAAAATATGGGCGTGGATACGCTCAAAGTGAGAAACAGCATTTTCTATGAAGGAAGACTGCTTGGCATGGTGGAAAACTCCTGCTGCGCTTTCGACAAAAGCCGCATTGCAGAATATATTCTCAAGGACGGCTGCAAATATTCGGTCAATACAAACGAGATAAAGATAGACTCCCCCATGCTGTGGGATATTGAGTCTCCTGATCTTTACACTTGCGTTACGGAGCTTATAAAGGACGGCGCTGTTGCGGACAGAGAGGAAACTGTATTCGGCTTCAGAAAGGCGGAATTCACCTGCGATAAGGGATTTTTCTTAAACGGCAGACACCTGAAGCTCCACGGCTGCTGCGAGCATCACGACCTTGGCTGTCTGGGCGCTGCGGTAAACATAAACGCAATAAGGCGCAAGCTTGAAACGCTGCGCACAATGGGCATAAACGCCATAAGAACAAGCCACAATCCTCCTGCGCCCGAATTTATGCAGCTTGCCGACGAAATGGGATTTCTTATCCTGTCGGAGGGCTTCGATATGTGGGAGCTTCACAAAACGGAAAACGACTATGCAGGCTATTTCGGCGAGTGGATAGAAAAAGACGTTGCCTCATGGATAAGACGTGACAGAAATCACCCGTCGGTGATAGGCTGGAGCATAGGCAACGAAATATACGATACTCATGTAAGCGAGCGTGGACAGGAAGTCACTTCGCTTCTCATGGGTCTTGTAAGAGAGCATGACCCTAGAGAAAACGGCTATGTGACAATAGGCTCAAACTATATGCAGAGCGATAATGCTCAGAGGTGTGCAGATATCCTTAAGCTGGCAGGATATAATTACTCCGAGCGTCTTTACGAGGAGCAGCACAAGGCTCACCCCGACTGGATGATATACGGCAGCGAGACCTCATCGGTGGTGCAGAGCAGAGGAATATATCATTTTCCCCTTGCGCAGCAGGTTCTCTGCGAGGACGACGAACAATGCTCGGCGCTGGGAAACACCGCTCCCGGCTGGGCGGCAAAGTGTACAGAGGCGTGCATTATCCCCGACCGTGATGCAGAATACTGTGCAGGTCAGTTTATCTGGACGGGCTTTGACTACATAGGAGAGCCTACTCCTTATTCTACAAAGAACAGCTATTTCGGACAGTTCGACACCGCAGGCTTTGCAAAGGACAGCGCATATATTTTCCGCTCGGCATGGACTGACTGTGAGACTGCCCCCTTCGTACACATTTATCCCTACTGGGATTTCAGCGACGGGCAGCCTATAGATGTCCGTGTGGCTTCAAACGCTCCGAGAGTCGAGCTTTATTTTAACGGAGAGCTTGCCGCCGCAGAGGATTTTGACCGTTCCTGCTGCCAAAGGCTTACGCTTGATACTCAGATAGAGTACAAAGCGGGAGAGCTTACGGCAATCGCCCGTGACGAGCAGGGCAATGAGATAGCAAGAGATACCGTCCGTTCCTTTGGAGATGCGGCGCAGCTGAGACTTACTGCCGACGCTTCGGAAATAAAGGCAAACGGTACAGACCTGATATTTGTTGACATTTCCGCCTATGACGAAAAGGGCGAGTTTGCGGCTAACGCCAACAACAGAGTATTTGTCAGCGTAACGGGCGCAGGCAGACTTATCGGACTTGACAACGGAGATTCCACCGATTATGACCAGTACAAGGGAACCTCACGCCGCCTGTTTTCGGGAAAGCTTCTTGCTGTCATTGCGGCAAAGACTGTTCCGGGTGAGATAAAGCTGAAAGTTACATCAAAGGGTCTTCCCGACTGCGAAACCACATTCACATCTAAAGAATGTGAGCCTGTGGCAGGAGTTTCGGCGACAGAAGAAAACGCTTATATGCCTGTCGAGTGCAGGGACTACGCAAATGATATCCCCGTAAGAAAGATAGAATTTATCGGTGAGGACAGGGTATTTACTCCCGAAAAGCGTGAGATGACTTTCAGGACGAAAGTATATCCCGAAAATGCGTCATATGCAGACGAGATAGATTACCGCATAACAGCGGCTATAGGCGCGGATTCAAACAACGCTGAGATAGTAAAAGCCGAAAAGGGCGAAGTGACTGTACGCTGCAAGGGTGACGGAGAATTCTGGCTGAGGGCTTTATGCAAAAACGGCACGGAAAAATATCACATTCTCTCTGCGATACCGCTTATGGGCGAGGGTCTCGGCAGCGCTTCGATAGACCCATATGGATTTATTCCTGCCGGTTTATACACTGTATCCAGCGGAAACATCTCAAACGGCATAGAGCACGGAGCAGGCTTTGCCAACGTTACAAGCTATTTCGGATTTGAAAGCGTAGATTTCGGCAAGGTGGGCAGCGACGAGATATATCTGCCCATATACACTCTTCATGCCACGCCGATAAAATTCCGCATTTACGACGGAATACCTGACGAGGGCGGCGAGCTTATCGGAGATTACACCTATCACAAGCCGTCCAAGTGGCTGACCTACAACGAACCGGAAAAGTTCAAGCTGACAAAGCGTTTAAAGGGTATTCACACGATAGCTCTGGAATCCTCCGACGCAATTGAGATAAAGGGCTTTGTATTTGAAAAGCAGAGCAAGGAGTTCAGCCGCATAAACGCAGCCGACAACGACAGCATTTACGGTGACAAATTCACCTGTGGCGAGGAGGAAGTAACGGGAATAGGCAACAATGTAATGCTCGATTTCGGTGAATTTGATTTCAGCGCCTGCTCACCTTCTGCGATAGTTATTACGGGAAGGTCGGAGCTGCCGGTAAACAGCATACACATTATTTTCAAGGGTGAAGCCGAAATGAGGGTGCTCGCTGAATTTGAAAAGGCGGAGAACTACACCGAGAGACGTTTTGTGCTTAGCGGCATTGAGGGAAAATGCAAGGTATCCTTTGCGTTCCTGCCGGGCAGCAATTTTGATTTTAAGGAATTCAGGTTTGAAAAATAGGCGAAAATTAAACGGGCGAACACACAGGTCGCCCCTACGTTATTTGCGTGTTTACGCTTTCAAATGTAGGGGCGAACTGCGTTCGCCCATTGTTTTCACCCGTTGTTTTCGCCCGTTGTTTTCGCCCGTTTGTTTTCGCCCGTTTCTGTTCACCCGTTTCTGTTCACCCGATAATTTCTCAAATGCACCAAAACACGCCGAAAACGGGTCGATGTTGGCATCGACCCCTACATTCCCACCCTCGTTTCTCCTTCTCGGGACGGAAAATTCACTCGTCTTCTGCGAAGACTCGCTCTTTTCCTGTTCGTGGGGGAGGATAGGTTTTTCGGCACTGCGGTTTGGTGTTCTATTATATTTTTTGGGGTGAGTTAGTTTCTGCTTCTATTCTGCTTTTTGCGCAGTGCCGGTCGGCTTCGCCGATTGAGGCTCTGCCTCAAACTCCGCAAGGGGGCTGCTCGCCCCCAAAGTCTTACGAGCTTGTCGAGGAAGACTTTTCCCCTCGGCAGCGTTCTTGTCCGCTGCACCCCCGCTTTTTAATGTCTGCGACGCTTTTTATTTCGACAAATCAATATTTCTCACGGTATCTCTTACTTTCAGGACGTATGTTGGCGACACCGAAAGCTCGTCTATGCCCATTCTGAGGAAGCTCTCCGTCAGCGTTGTATCCGCTGCCAGCTCGCCGCATATGCCTATCCATTTTCCGTGCTTATGGGCATTTTGTGCCGCAAATTCGATAAGTCTCAGCACCGCCTGATGATGCGTATTACAGAACGGTTCAAGCTTTGGATTCTGTCTGTCGCAGGCAAGTGTATACTGTGTAAGGTCGTTTGTTCCCACGCTGAAAAAGTCCGCCATCGGTGCAAGCATGTCGCTTATTACCGCAGCCGCAGGAGTTTCTATCATTATTCCTATTTCCACGTTCTCGGAATATTCTATCCCGTCGGCTTTAAGCTCGGCTTTGACTTCTTCGCACATACCAAGCGCCTTTTCAAGCTCCTCTGCGCTTGCTATCATCGGGAACATTATTCCCAGATTTCCGTATGCCGAGGCTCTGAACAGTGCTCTCAGCTGAGTTTTGAATATTTCGGGTCTTGTCAGGCATATTCTTATGGCTCTCAGTCCCAGCGCAGGGTTTTCCTCTTTGTCAAGAGCGAAATAATCCGCCTGTTTATCTGCGCCTATATCCAGCGTTCTGATGATGACCTTTTTGCCTGCCATGCTTTCCAGAACACGTTTATAGGCTGCGAACTGCTGCTCTTCGGTAGGATAGTCGCTGTTTTCAAGGTAGAGAAATTCGCTTCTGAAAAGACCTATTCCGCCTGCGTCAGCCGCAAGAGCCGCTCCTATGCCGTCAACGCCGCCGATGTTGGCGTAGATGTTTATTCTTCTGCCGTCAAGGGTGATATTTTCCTTGCCTTTCAGCTTCTGAAGCAGAGCCTTTTTCTCAATGTCCTCAGCCTGCTTTTTCCTCAGCCTTGCAAGAGTTTCCTCGTCGGGCTCTATAAATATCTCGCCTGTAAAGCCGTCAACTGCGCACTCCATGCCGTCGCTTATCTGCGAAAGAAAATCCTCTCCTGCGCCTATTACCGCAGGAATGTTCATGTTTCTTGCCAGTATCGCCGTGTGGGAATTTGAAGAGCCGTGAGCTGTAACAAACGCCAGCACCTTATCCTTTTCCAGAGATACCGTTTCGCTGGGCGCAAGGTCGTCGGCGCAGATTATCATTTTGTCGTCAGACTGACAGAAGGTTTTCTGGTCGTCCGAAAGACAGGCTATCAGGCGGTTTGAAATATCCTTTACGTCTGCCGCTCTCGCCTGCATATAGGCGTCGTCCATTGAGGAAAACATCTGCGCAAAGTTATCCGCAGTCACCGCAACGGCATATTCTGCGTTGACCGACTGTGTTTCAATGATGTTCTGAATAGACTCATTATAGTCCTCGTCCTCCAGCATCATCATGTGTATCTCAAATATCTGAGCGTTTGTTTCTCCCACTTCTTTAAGAGCCTTGCTGTGGATCTCGCCCAGCTGAGCGACAGCCTTTTCCTTTGCGGCTTCTATTCGTTCAAGCTCCGCAGCAGTATCCGAAACGTGGCTGCGCCTCACTACCGTATCCTGTTTTTTGAACACGGATATCCTGCCTATGGCGACAGCTCCGTAAACGCCCTTGCCTATAAACTTTTTCATCTTGCCGCCCCCCCTTTTTTAAGGTCATTAAAGATTTGCCGAAAGAAAATCTTCCATTGCTTTTGCGGCAGCCTCCTCGTCGGCTCCCTCAACGGTAACGGTTATGGTGTCTCCGCACTTTACGCCAAGCCCCATAAGCATCATAAGCTTCTGAGCGTTGACTGCTTTTCCGTCCTTTTCGATAGTGACGGTGCTTTCAAAGCCCTTTGCGGTCTTAGCCAGCATACCTGCCGGTCTTGCGTGGATCCCCAGTTCGTCCTTGATCGTGTAAGTGAATGTTTTCATAAAATCAGTTCCTTTCATATGATTATTTTTATCTTTATCTTATTTCAACAAGTTTTTCTCCGACCTTGATATCTCCCGAAGCCGCAGCCTTTACAGAAGCGTAGTCGTCGGTGTTGCAGATGACCATTGGCGTTGTGGTCTTATATCCTGCGTTTCTGATACCTTCTAGATCAAAGGAGATAAGCAGGTCGCCCTTTTTGATTTTCTGACCGTCGCTTACATGAACGTCAAAGAATTTGCCGCCCAGCTTTACGGTGTCTATTCCGATGTGCAGAAGTATCTCGCAGCCGTCGTCTGAGACAAGGTTTATTGCGTGTTTTGTATCGAACACCGATTCCACCTTGCCGTCGCAGGGCGAATACAGCTTGCCCTCGCTTGGTTCTACTGCCGCTCCGCTGCCAAGTATCTCCTGTGAGAACACTTCGTCCTCCACATCTTCAAGAGCAATAGCCTTTCCGTTCATGTGTGAGTAAAGCGTCACAGATTTGCTTTCGGTCTTTTCTTCCTTGGGAGCTTCTTGCACTTCCGACGGAGCTTCGTCTGCAAGCAGCATATCCGTTCTGTCCGAATCGGGAGAATCAAGGAAGTCCTCCAGCTTTGATTTTACCACCGACACCTGCGGTCCGTAAATGACCTGAACGCCGTTGCCCTTGTGGATAACTCCCGAAGCGCCGCTCTGCTTTAAAAGTCCGTCGTTTACAAGAGCCGAATCAATGACTGTAACTCTCAGTCTTGTTGCGCAGCAGTCAACGTCCGAAAGATTGGCTTTTCCGCCCAGACCCTTTAAGATAAGTGCGCTTACTCTGTCAAAGCCGCTTTCTGCTGCGGCAGCTTCTTTTCTTGCGTTCATATCCTTGCGGGTGTAAAGCTTTGTTTCCTCATCGTCGGCTTCTCTGCCGGGAGTCTTGAAGTTGAATTTCGTTATCATGAAATAGAACACGAAATAGTAGATGACCGCATAGAAAAGACCTACAACGACTATCCATATCCAGTGGGTCTTTGCGTTGCCCTGTAAAACTCCGAACAGCATAAGGTCTATCGCTCCGCCCGAGAATGTCATTCCCACGCCGACGTTAAAAATGTGCATCAGCATATAGGAAAGTCCTGCCAGAACGCAGTGAACAGCGTACATTACCGGAGCAACGAACAGGAATGTGAACTCCAGCGGCTCGGTGATACCCGTCAGCATAGATGTGAGAGCTGCCGAAAGAAGCAGACCGCCCACTACCTTTTTCTTTTCGGGACGTGCGGCTTTGTACATTGCAAAGGCTGCCGCAGGAAGTCCGAAGATCATAAACGGGAATTTGCCCGACATGAATCTTGTTGCCGATACCGAGAAGACCTCGGTGGATTTTGAAGCCAGCTCAGCGAAGAAGATGTTCTGCGCACCCGAAACGGTCACGCCGTCGATTATCATCGAGCCGCCAAGCTCTGTCTGCCAGAAGGGCATATAGAAAACATGGTGCAGACCGAAGGGGATAAGCGCTCTTTCGATGATACCGTAGATCCATGTTCCTGCATAGCCCGAAACGAGAACAAGCTGACCGAGATGAGAGATGCCCAGCTGAACATAGCCCCAGATGTAATACATTGCAATACCCACAGCAAGGAAAACAACGCTGCATATGATAGGAACAAATCTTGTTCCGCCGAAGAATGAAAGCACCTGCGGAAGCTGTATCTTATAAAATCTGTTGTGAAGCGCCGCAACGCCCAGACCTACGATTATACCTCCGAAAACGCCCATTTGCAGAGTGGTTATTCCCAGAGTTGTGGTGGTGGAATTGGCTGCCATAGCTTCAACTCCGCCGTTTGCGTTTATCATTGCGCTTATGGCGGTGTTCATGATAAGGTATGAGATCGCTCCTGAAAGAGCCGCAACCTCTTTTTCCTTTTTAGCCATGCCTATGGCTACGCCCATTGCAAACAGCAGCGCAAGGTTGTCAAAAACGGCGCTGCCCGTTTTGCTCATTATGTCGAGAATGGTGTAAAGAAATCCGCCCTCTTTGATTATGCCTGTAAGGTGGTAGGCTTCAAGAGTTGTTGGATTTGTAAAGGAGCTTCCTATGCCCAGCAGAAGTCCTGCCACGGGCAGCAAAGCTATCGGCAGCATGAATGAACGTCCGACTCTTTGCAGAACTCCGAAGATCTTATCTTTCATTTGCGATACCTCCTGTTTTTCCGGTCTGACTTTTGGCATAAACGGTACCTTTTTTATGCCGCATATCAGACCTCCGACTTATAATAAAGGCAAATGCGTTTTATAAATACCGGCTTTGCCGTTTATATCGTGCTAAGCTTTTTCAGATGAATGGTAAGGGTGAACAGCTCGTCCCGGTTTATATTCTTTCCATAGG
>JBJERD010000122.1:0-3459 GCA_051882095.1 Oscillospiraceae bacterium | reverse complement strand
CTATCGGAACTGCCTGCGGAGTTCTTCTCGGAAAGCTTATGTATATCGTTTCGGGCAAGAAGATCAATCCGCTTATCGGTTCTGCCGGAGTTTCCGCAGTACCTATGGCTGCTCGTGTAGCTCAGAAGGTCGGTCAGGAAGAGGTTCCTACAAACTATCTGCTCATGCACGCTATGGGTCCAAACGTTGCCGGCGTTATCGGTTCTGCCGTTGCTGCAGGCGTACTGCTGAGCATCGTTCAGGTATAATTTTAAATGTAATTTCAAAACGCTGTTTCTTTTCGGAGAAACGGCGTTTTTTATTTGACATTGCAGAAAGTTTGGGGTATAATATGCTATGTGAAAAAAGAACATTCTATCATATCTTTGAAAGATCAATATTTTAACGAGGTATATAATAATGGACAGTAAATTTTTTGCGGTGATATCACGAATGAAATACATAAACCGCTGGGCGCTTATGAGAAATACTATTACAGAAAACATCAGCGAACATTCCCTTGAAACGGCGTTTATCGCTCATGCGCTGGCGCTGCTGGGAAATAAAAGGCTTGGCAAAAGCTACAACGCCGAGAGGTGCGCTCTGCTTGCTATGTATCACGACACTACCGAGATAATCACGGGAGACCTGCCTACGCCTGTGAAATATTACAACAAGCAGATAAAAAGCGTTTACAACGAGATAGAAGAAAACGCCGAAAAGCAGCTGCTTTCTTATCTGCCCGAAGATCTGAGAAGCGAGTATGAGCCGCTTTTTGGCAGGACGGAGCAGGAGGCTGAGCTGTGGAGGCTTGTCAAGGCGGCGGATAAGATATCTGCGCTAATCAAATGCGTTGAGGAACGTCAGATGGGTAACGGGGATTTTGCTTCGGCTGAAAAGAGCACTCTCGCCGCTGTTCACGCTCTTGATGTGCAGGAGGCGGAGATGTTTCTGGATGAATTTATGCCGTCCTATAATCTTACTCTGGACGAGCAGTGCTGATTTGATTTATGGAAATTTACAATCCGGCGAACACAGTTTGCCCCAATTTTAATTATTTCCGTGCGTCAGAGGAATTCTTTGTTGACATCTCGACATTTATGATATATAATAAAAAAGCATTAATTTATTAAGCGGATAGAGGGATAAAATTGGGTGTACAAATTGCAGCTTCGCTGCTTGCTGCCGATTTTGCAAATCTGGCAGAGGATATAAAAAGAACAGAAGCGTCCGGTGCTGATTGGATACATTATGATGTTATGGACGGCGTGTTTGTGCGCAACATCTCTTTCGGAGAGCCTGTGCTGAAAAGCGTTTCGCCGCTTATTACGCTGCCTATAGACGCTCATCTTATGATAACCGACCCCATACGTTATATCGACAACTATGCCGATCTGGGGGTGGACGGCATAACCTTTCATTTTGAGGCTGCCGCAGATCCTATGGCGGTCATTGACAAAATACGCTCCAGAGGTCTGAGGGTGGGTATTTCCATAAAGCCTGCAACGCCTGTTTCGGCTATTCTGCCTTATCTTGAATATGTTGATATGGTGCTTGTTATGACCGTTGAGCCGGGCTTCGGCGGACAGGTTTTCCTGCCCGAAACGCTTCACAAGATCACCGAGCTGAAAGAGATAATCAATAACAGACAGCTTGATGTGCTTATTCAGGTGGACGGCGGTATAAACCGTGAGACGGGCGAAGAGGTGAGAAACAGCGGTGCGGACGTGCTTGTTTCGGGTTCGTATATTTTCAAGGCTGAGGATATGTCAGAGGCTGTCAGGTCGCTTAAATAAATCAAGTGGAGAGTCGGAAAGAAGTTTTCCGTACTCTCTTATTTTTGCGTTTTTTATTCTGTTGAAGCTTATGCATGGCAGCTTTGACAGCCTTTTTCGGCAGAAGGTCATGGAGGCTTCGGTCAGGATAACAAGGGCGTATGCGTCATCAAACAGGTAAAGCTCTCCGCCGTTTATCTTGTTTTCAAGAGCCGAAAGTATTACGGGCAGGGTATCAAAAAAGTCCGCAGGGTCGGTATGTACTGCGGATATTACGGTGAACACCGGCTTTTGGCTTGTGTTTGAGGAAATGACTATTATAAGGCTTTTGTTTTGCTGTTCGTAAACCTCCACCGTTATGGAGAAAGAATCTATGGGCAGAAGCCGTGTTTCACGCAGGACGGCTACAACGTATGTGAGAAAAGCTTTTGTCTCGGCGTTGTCTTTGTCGAAGCTTTCAAAGGAAACTCCAAGCTTTGCCGCTTCGCTTTCGCTGACTGCGATTTTTACGCAGGAGCTTGAAACGGGCTGAATGTTCAAAAAGATCCCCCCTCGGAAGTATAGTGCAATGTGCCGCTTCGCACATTATCAGTATACTCCCGGGAGGGGATTTTGGTGCTACTGTTCAAGTGACGCCCACTCGTCCATTTTCTCGTCAAGAGAGGTTCGGCAGGCTTCAAGCTTGCTGCATTTTTCAGACATTATCTCAAAATTTGCCGCCACTTCAGGCTCTGATATCTCCTGCTCCAGATTGAAAATATCTATTTCAAGCTGTTCGATCTCCTGTTCAAGCTCTTTTATTCTTGATCTGCGCTTGGCATCGGCTGCACGCTGCTCTTTGGAACGGTACTGCTTCTGCTTGTTTTCCTGATATTCCAGCCTTGCCGCCTGCTGACGAAGCGCCTGCTCAGCCTGTTCGGCTGCCTGCTTTTCGGCTGTTACCGTTGCGGCGTAGGAATCGTAGTTTCCTTCAAAGAAACGTGCGCCGTCGGGAGTTATCTCGATTATTCCAGTTGCCACTTTATTAAGCAGATATCGGTCGTGGGAAACAAGAATTATGGTTCCGTCAAATTCGGCGAGAGCCTCTTCAAGGACTTCCTTGGTGTTAAGGTCTATGTGGTTGGTAGGCTCGTCGAGAATAAGCACGTTTCCTCTGTTGAGCGCCATAAGCGCAAAGCAAAGCTTGGCTCTTTCGCCGCCGCTTATTACTGATATAGGCTTGAACACGTTCTCGCCCGTAAGCAGCACTGAGCCCAGAGCCTTTCGTATTTCAAGCTCGCTCATTCGTGGGAATTTCCTGTCTACTGCGCCTATGACTGTATCACGCATATCAAGATTGCTGTGCTCCTGGTCGAAGTAGGATATCTTGATATTGTTGCCCCATATGATGTTTCCGCCGTCATGAGGGATAAGACCCTGTATCATTTTCAGCACCGAGGTCTTTCCTGCACCGTTGGGACCGATTATGGCAACGTGTTCTCCACGGCGGACGTGCATATCAAGGCTTTTCATAAGCGTTTTTCGCTCTGCGCCCTCGCCCACGGCAAGAGGGCAGTCTATCACTCTGACGATATCCTTGGTAGGCTCGATATCATATTCAAGCTTGATCTTAGGCGGTTTTGTGAACATTGCAGGCTTGTCGATGCGTTCTATTTTATCTAGGGCGTGCTGTCGGGATTTAGCCATTTTTGCGGTGGAGGCTCTG
>JBJERD010000121.1:0-3466 GCA_051882095.1 Oscillospiraceae bacterium | reverse complement strand
CGCTGATACGCTGGGCATCTCTCTGCATTTTGCCACGGGAAAAGAAAGCTCTTTGGGAATCCTTCTTTGCGACCGTGACCGCAGACTTCTCACCGCCGAACACAGCGGAATGCTCCACGCCCTTAGCTGTCAGCTCTGCCGACTTCTTCCGAGCTTGCCCCTCGTCCATACGCTGGGTGAAACGCTCCTGTTTCGGGAGTGCCTTGAAAAAGTCTGAGTTTACAAACTCTACGGCACGTTCACCCTTGACTGCACTCTCAATCTGCTTGTAGGCTTCGGCATTCGCTTTAGAGACTGTGACAGCTACCGTGTCATTCTTGCGGACTACCGCAGAATACGGAATATTCTGCTTTTGCAGCTCTGCCACGATCTGCCTTGCTGTGCTGATAGGCTCAACACGGGTATGCTTATCTTCCTTGCCGAGTGAAGCATAGTATTCAGGATTGATCGTCTGATACTTGTCCTTTTCACCCTTACCGCCGTTTTCCTTTGCGGCTTCTGTATGGGCGATCTTGCCGATAGATGCGTACATCACAGCATTCAGCACAGGAACATCCTGCTTTGAAACAGTAATGCCGACATTATCCTCACCCTTAGTGGCAGCGGAATATGTCACTCCTGCGGCAGTCAGTGCGGACATAACTTCGACAGCCTGAACTTCCGTCATAGTCACCACATGACGATCATTTCTCGGCAACTCCTTGTAGTAATCGGGGTTGACCTTGAAACCGCCGTCATCGGTCATAACGGCAGCACCGCTTTCAAGCATATCCGAGAGCCAGCTATCGACTTCAACTTCATCGTGCATATTGAGAAGTTCAAGCTGATTTTTCAGCTTTGCAAGCTCCTCAGCCGCAGAAGCACGGACTTCCTCAGAAACAAAAGGATTGTCCGCAAGGCTCTTCATAGACTTAATACCCTCAGAAAGCTCTTCCTTTACCTTGTCAATGTTCTCTTTAGAGCCGTTGTTGATGATACCGTCGATCATGTTGTAATCATCTTCAAGGTGCATCTCCACATTGGCAAGGGGCTGAATATTGAATTGATCTGCAAGTTCTGCCACCTTAGAACGGTCAAGCGTTTCGACCTCATGTGCCGCCTGAACAGCTGTCTCAGCAAGTGTCGGCATATCCATAGTACCTTTCTGAACCATTTCACCGAGCTTATCTCCAGTCAGCTTCATAGTAGCATCGAGCTGATCGTTGGTCTGCTCCTCATAGTGCATTTCAGGACGGGCGAGCTTCATGATTTTATCATCAAGTGCTGAAATACGCTCATTCACATCTTTGAGCTGTTCGGAGAGATTATACTTGTCAACAACACTTGTTGCAGAATCATTATAGGTATCAAGGATTTTCTGCTTTTTTTCTTCAAGTGTTGCTTTCTTATCGTTCAAGCAATCAACAGTCGCACCGTTCAGCCGTGTCATAGCATCGGCAAAGGCTTCACGACGTTCCTTGTTAAAGCCGATAGAAAAGCTCTTGATCGTGTCATTGAGAGCAATCACACGATTCAGCTTGTGTTCGATACGGTCACGCTTGTTTGTCAGAGCGTCGATTTTCTTCCAACTCTGATCGACTTTCTCCTGTCTGTTCGGGATTTTGACCTCACGGATAGCCTGAATACGCTTCTCGTTATTGGCGATAATAGCACCGATACCCGGCAGATTTCCGATAGTGGCTTTCAGCATACGGTTGGTATCTTCAAGCTTATCAGCCTTTGCACTGAGGGCTTCAATATTTGCCTTGTTGCGGTCGATCTTATCCGTTTGATTGGCGATTTTTTCATCAAGAGAGTCGATACGGCTCTGATGATGTTCCGCCTTTGCGTTCAGGAGAGGAAGAAGTTTGCCCGACCGCTGAGTGCCGGACTCCTCCTGCTGCTGTTCCTGTGCCTGAGCCTGTTTTCTTCTCAGTTCTTCCGCATCGACCGCAGGCTGGTCGGCGGTTCTCTTATCGTCATTATCCTGTACGGGCATAGGCTACCTCACTTTCTGCGCTTGACGATGATTATAACCGCTGCGGTCACAGCCGTAACAACGGCACTGCCGATGATAATAATCTTCTTCATGATCTGAACTTCCTTTCTCTTTCTTCAATCTGAATGATACGCTCCTGTTCGCCCTGCTGTCTGCGGCGGGCGATCTCAGACAAGTGTTGATGTTTTTCTCTTGAAAAGTGCGAATGACTGTTGCGGCGAAAATAATCGTCAAACAGCTCATTCAAAGTCGGAACTGTATCCGCCGCACGCTGTTCAGGAACAGTAGGTGCTTTCGCTTTTTCCTTGATTTTCTCATGTTCCTGAATATCCGACATAGTTCTGCCGTTCACGGAGATCACACGGTCAAGCTCACGCTGAAGCGTGGGAGTATCACAGAGCCAAAAATCCACATAGGTCTTGCAGAGGGCAAGCTGGACCTCATCGGGACGGTTCTGCAACGCACCGATCGTTGTGTTCAATAGGTCTGCGACTTCGCCCAAAAGCCGATAATAACCGTCAGGTTCTCCGTATACTTGCAGTTCACGGAGCAATGCTTCATAGTTGCCGGACTCCGCTTTTGCGATAATATCCTCGACTTGTTCCTTGCAGCTGCCGTCATAGGTCAGCACCATTTCTGTTTCACCGTATCGGGCTGAAAAAGGAATACCGCTTTTGTCAAGGGCTACGCATATCTCCTGCGCCTTATCCGTATCAATGCGGATAAACTCTTTGTTGGCAATAGAAGCAATATCTATGCCTGCGATATATAGAAACTCTGTCACGGTGCGATCATCTCCCTGATGTGATCAATCAGGTCAATGTTTGTGCTGTCGGTATCGTACTCCATTGTGTACGCACCGCAGATATTTTCCTGAATACGGCGAGGGAGCGACCTCAGCTCACGCACAGGAACACCGATCAGCTTTGCAACATTGCCAAGATCTGAAACTGCAAGTGCCTTGTTCACAAGGTCATAGAAACGCTCTGTTTGCGAGCTGTCCATCATGTACTCATAAACGATAGTCTGCTGCGTATCGTAATCAAGGCTGCGGAGTGTCACAAGCAAAATGCCAGTTGATTTTGCAACCTCATCAAGCCCGATATATACCGAGCCTTTCTGCCACAGATCGTCCAGTGCTTCAAAGACTATCTTTTTGTCCTCGTCATTTCTGATAGCAACAGTTTCAAAAACTGCCGTCATACTGTTTTTGATCTCATCGTTCATAGCGGAAATGCTGTCCTCGGAGACACCGAGGATCTTTGCGACTTCCGCAAGCTGGTTGTTGTTCATAAAGAACACTCCTTTCTGGATTCAGCCCTGCAAGCGATTGACTTTTTCGGGGCGGTTTGTTATAATAGAGTAAATAAGTGATTAGGCGACTGCCCTTCAAATCGGAATTTAACGCACATCTAAAAAACGAGAATTCATAGAAACGTAGCCATAAAATGGTGATGAAAGGACGTATAACTTATGAGTAAAAAAGTA
>JBJERD010000120.1:0-3502 GCA_051882095.1 Oscillospiraceae bacterium | reverse complement strand
CAAAGGGCGAGCGCTCGATTGCTACTACAAACAGAAACTTTGTAGGAAGAATGGGACATCCCGAGTCGGAGGTATATCTTGCGTCTCCCTATGTTGCGGCAGCTTCTGCGGTAACAGGAAAGATATCGCAGCCGTCTGAGATAATGTAATACACAAAACGGTTTTTCGGACGTATACGCTGTTTATTCAATTTCGCAAGGAGTAATCTTATGATAAAACACATTATAATATGGAACTTTAAAGACGATCTGTCCGCTGAGGAAAGATCACAGTATGCAGCAACTATCAAATCAGGATTAGAGGGGCTTCTTGGGGTTATCGACGGTCTGGAGGACATAAAGGTCCGCACGGAATTTCTTGCGTCTTCAAACGGAGATCTGATGCTTGATTCAACTTTTAAGGACGAGCAGTCGCTGAAAGGCTATCAGACAGCTCCCGAGCATCTGAAAGTGGCAGAGATCGTAAGAAGCGTCGTATCGCAGCGCAAATGCGTAGATTATGAGATTTAAACCGCACAGAACGGTTTTGGAGGGTCCATAATGAAAAACTATATCCGTGAAATATTCTGGGATACGCTTCTCAGTATCGTTACAAAAAAATATGGAACGTCGCTTAACGACCAGCAGAAAGAGGACAAGGCTGACGAGATAATCGAACAGCTTCGTGCGGAGAATAATTTCACAATTGAAATGACACAGGCGACTCTTGATAAAAAGGGTATGAATAATTTCTATACCACCAACATCAACGGTGTCCCCGTTTACGCCATTGTCAAAGAGGGAATGTTCCACAAGATCAAAACGTGCTATTTCATAACCAGAAACAAGGACGAGATAACTTCAAAATATCTTGATCAGGTATATGAGGAGCTGAGAAAACAGGCAATGGGAGAAAACATTTTTAAATCCCATGATTACAAGAATTAACGAAGCTTGAAAGGCAGGTAGTATATAATGAAGGCAGAAGGCAGAGTACATAAATACGGA
This sequence comes from Oscillospiraceae bacterium, assembly GCA_051882095.1. Taxonomy (GTDB): domain Bacteria; phylum Bacillota; class Clostridia; order Oscillospirales; family Ruminococcaceae; genus FB2012. Next base: position 2,516 of record JBJERD010000120.1, on the reverse strand, counting down.
GATAACGTTGATACCGACGTTATCATTCCCGCAAGATATCTTAATACGGCGGACCACAAGGAGCTTGCCTCCCACTGTATGGAGGATATCGACAAGGATTTTGTAAATAAGGTCAAAGAGGGAGATATAATTGTAGCAGAAGCTAATTTCGGCTGCGGCTCTTCAAGAGAGCACGCTCCCATTGCAATAAAGGCAAGCGGTATCTCCTGCGTTATCGCTAAGACCTTTGCGAGAATTTTCTACAGAAATTCCATAAACATCGGACTTCCCATAATCGAGTGTCCGGAGGCTGCCGAAAAGATCAGCGACGGCGACGAGGTGTCAATTGATTTTGAAACGGGAATTATCACCAACAAAACAAAGGGCGAGACCTATCAGGGTCAGGCTTTCCCCGAGTTCCTTATCAATATCATCAACAGCAACGGATTGCTTAATTCTTTGAAGTAAATATTGAGCCTTGATACAGGCATTTGTGCGGACGTGTTGAAAAATGCGTCCGCTTTTTTGTGAATTTGTGTCCTCTGACAGAAAAAAATTGCGAATTGCTCTTGAAAAATCAAGAGAAGTGTATTATAATAAATAAGGATAAAATTTATGAAAGAAGGATTTTGTATGTTGGATATTAAAATCGAGCGTACCACTACTCCAAAGGAGAAGCCTGCTGACGAAACTAAGCTTGGCTTCGGACACATTTTTACCGACCATATGTTTGTTATGAACTATGATACAGGCATGGGCTGGCATGACGCCAGGATCGTGCCCTTTGGCGACGTTTCGCTTTCGCCTGCCGCAATGTGCCTGCACTATGGTCAGGAGATATTCGAGGGACTTAAAGCTTACCGCACAGCAGAGGGCAAGGTACAGCTTTTCAGACCCGATGAAAACTTCAAGAGAATGAACGTTTCTGCCGAAAGAATGGTAATTCCTAAGCTTAACGAGCAGGATTGCCTTGACGGACTTATGGCTCTGCTGAACATTGAAAAGGACTGGGTCCCTCATACTGACGGCGCAGCTCTTTATATCAGACCGTTCATTTTTGCCACCGACCCATATGTAGGCGTAAGACCTGCTGACCATTATCTGTTTATGATAATCCTTTCACCTTCCGGCGCTTATTATTCCACAGGTCTTAATCCTGTTAAGATCTATGTTGAGAATACATATGTAAGAGCAGTAAGAGGCGGTACAGGATTTGCCAAGACGGCAGCTAACTACGCTATATCACTTAAAGGTCAGGACGAGGCTCACAATCAGGACTATGAGCAGGTTCTCTGGCTGGACGGCGTTGAGCGTAAGTATGTTGAAGAAGTAGGTTCAATGAACATCTTCTTTGTTATCGACGGAGAGGTTATCACACCTGAGCTTACAGGCTCTGTTCTTCCCGGAATCACAAGAAAGTCCGCTATCGAGGTTTGCAGAGACAAGGGCTATAAGGTAACCGAGAGAAGGATCAGTATTCAGGAAATTGCCGAAGCTTATGATAACGGCAAGCTGGACGAGGTGTTCGGAACCGGTACTGCCGCTGTAATTTCGCCTGTAGGTCACCTCAAGTGGGGCGATAAGATCATGACTATCAATGACAACAAGATCGGACCTATCTCTCAGATGCTTTACGATACCATGACAGGTATCCAGTGGGGCAAGATCGAGGACAAGTACGGCTGGATCGTTCCCGTTGAATAATATAAAAATTATGGTCGGAGAAATTTCATTCTCCGACCTTTTTGCGTAAAAAAGCTCCGCAGCCGAAAAAAGCTGCGGAGCTTGAAATTATTGTATCGGTAATATGCCCAACATACGCTTAGCCTATTTTTCAATGTTGCGCTGATCTTCAAGAATAGTATCCAAGGGCATATTCATGTAATCGGCGCTGGCTTCCAGAGCGTTGACAATAGACTGTTCTGTGGTTTTGCTGTCGGGACGGATAACAAATCTGACAGCCTGCTTGTGATTTATTATCTCAATGTGTTTGTGCTGTCCGCCCGATTCGCCGTCCAGAGTCCATGCGATATCCGAGTCGGAGGTAAAGGATACTCTTGAAGTCTTGAAGGTTATAAAGTTTTTTTCGCTGAGCTTATTAAGCGCAGCTTCAGCTAAAAGACTTTGCAATGCAAGGGGATTTGTAGGAGTTTTGACCAGCGTTACCTCAAAAAGTCCGTCGTCAAAACAAACTCCGTTGGCAATAAGCTTTCTCATTCCGCCGATAGACACAGAGTTTGAAACAAGTCCCAGTATAAAGCTTCCCTCTATCACATCGCCGTCATGTTCAACGGTCATGTCATAGCCTGTGTATTTGGGCAGCCGCTTGATGCCTTCCGCAATGTAAGCCATGTGTCCGAACAAATTTTTGTAGTTCTGCGGCGTTTCGTATGAAACGTCTGTAAAAGCTCCGAAGCCTGCCACATATACATAGTACTGTCCGTTGAATTCGCCGATGTCATAATCGAAGAAAACGCCGTTCATAATGTCCTCTGCGGCATTGATCATTTTTGTGGGTATAGCCATGCTGGAGGCGA
>JBJERD010000119.1:0-3502 GCA_051882095.1 Oscillospiraceae bacterium | reverse complement strand
AGGGATAAAGCTTATGATAGTTTCAAATAATCATGAGCCGAGAGTAACTCCCTTTGCAAAACAGCTGGGACTTGATTTTGTCTGCGAGGGTGCAAAGCCGCTGACAATAGGCTACACAAAGGCGATGAAGAAAATGGGTCTTGATAAGAAAAACGTGGCTGCTGTGGGCGATCAGATCTTTACCGACGTTCTTGGCAGCAATCTTAAAGGGATACGGTCGATATTCGTGTTCCCTATAGAGCCTGAGACAAGCCTGCCGTTTCGGTTCAAAAGAGCCTGCGAGAAGCCTTTTCTGCCGAAAAAGCAGTTGCAGAATAATATGTAAGGAGTGATAATATGTCTGCAAAATTCGGACCTGCGGGAAACAGCGAGGGCTTTTCCGCAAAATATAAGACAACACTTCAAGCGCCCGGCTATCTTGAAGCAATGGGGCTTGACCATTACGAATATCAGTGCGGCAGGGGAGTAAAGGTCACTGACAAGACCGCTTTTGCGCTGAGAGACAAGGCAAAGGAGCATAACATCACTCTTTCGCTGCACGCACCTTATTTTATATCTCTTTCAAGCGTTGAGGAGGAAAAGCGTGACAACAGCATAAATTATATTCTCCAGTCCTGCGACGCCGCAAGCCGTCTGGGTGCGGAAAGAATAGTTATCCACAGCGGCTCATGCGCAAAAATAAGCCGTGAGGAGGCTCTGGAGCTTGCAAAAGATACACTTCTCAGAGCGAGAAAAGCCGCAATAGAACAGGGCTTTGAGCATATCACTTTCTGCCCCGAAACTATGGGAAAGGTCAATCAGCTTGGAAATCTCACAGAGGTGCTGGAGCTTTGCAGACTTGACGACAGCTTTATCCCATGCATAGATTTCGGTCATCTGAATGCCAGAGAGTTTGGCTATATAAAGGGCAAAGCCGAGTATGAAAAAATGCTTGACGAGGTGGAAAATATGATAGGTCATGACAGGCTGAAAGTTTTCCACAGCCATTTTTCAAAGATAATGTTCACAAATCCCGGCGGAGAGAAAAAGCATCTGACCTTTGACGATGCTCAGGGCTTCGGTCCCGATTATGAGCCGCTTATGGAGATAGTTGCGAAGAAAGACCTTTCGCCGATCTTCGTATGCGAAAGCGCAGGAACGCAGGATATCGACGCTCTTGCAATGAAAAACTATTATCTGTCGGTGAGATGAACAGCACACTGATTTTGCTTTGGAAATAATACATACAGGAGGTTGTGAAATGAAAAAAATACTTGTTATCCACGGACCGAACCTTAATCTTCTTGGTGAGCGTGAGCCCGGAGTATACGGTTCGGATACCTATGATTCAATTAACAATGAGATAATCGAGCGTGCTATGAAATATGAAATGCATTGCGACGTGTTTCAGTCAAATCATGAGGGCGAGATAATCGACAATCTTCACCTTGCAAGAAAAAATTACGACGGCGTTATCCTCAACGCAGGAGCATACACCCATTACAGCTACGCTATCAGGGACGCAATTTCTGCAATAAAGATACCCGTTATCGAGGTGCATATGAGCAACGTCCACGCCCGTGAGGAGTTCAGACATAATTCTGTTATTTCTCCCGTATGCACAGGTCAGATAGTCGGCTTCGGAAAGGCTTCCTATCTTCTTGCAGTAGACGCTCTCAATGAGATATTCAAGGACTGAAAGCTATGGAAAACAGACAAAAGTATTTTTCTCCCCTTGAACTGCTCAGATGTAAGCTTGGTTCTTTTACCGACTGCGCAATAATTACAGACGACATAAACCGCAGATATTTCACAGGCATGAAGTCAAGCGCAGGCACTCTTGTGGTATTTCACGAAAAAGCCTATCTTATCATTGATTTCAGATACAATGAAAAGGCAAGAAAAACCGTGAAAAGCTGCGAGGTCGTATTGCAGAATAAGCTTTACGAGCAGATAAACCGTCTGCTTGTTGAGCATAACGCAAAAAAGGTCTCCGTAGAAGCTCAGACAATGACCATAGCTCAGCTTGAAAAGCTTCGTGAAAAGCTTGACTGTGAAATAGATCCCGGCGGCGCTCTCAGCGAGGCTATCGGCGAAATAAGGGTCTGCAAGCGCAGCGAGGAGATCGAAAGAATAATCTCCGCCCAGCGTATTGCAGAAAAAGGCTTCGAGCATATGCTTGACTTTATTAAGCCCGGCAGAACAGAGCGTGAGATCCGGCTTGAGCTTGATTATTTCATGCTTACACACGGTGCGGAGGCGCTTTCTTTTGATACTATAGCTTTGTCGGGAAAAAACACCTCGCTGCCTCATGGCGTGCCGTCCGATAAAAGGGTAGAGCAGGGCGAATTCGTGCTGCTCGACTTCGGAGCGGTAGTTGACGGCTGGCACAGCGATATGACAAGAACAGTCTGCGTAGGTGAGCCTGACGATGAAATGCGAAAGGTCTATCAGACTGTGCTTGACGCTCAGCTTGCAGGACTTGCGGCAGTCCGTTCGGGCATAACGGGAGTGGAGCTTGACAAAGCAGCAAGAGACGTTATCGCCGCCGCAGGCTACGGAGAATATTTCGGACATTCTCTCGGTCACGGAGTGGGCATGGAAATCCACGAAGCGCCTACAGCTTCCCAGTCCTGCACCAATATCCTTGAACCCGATATGATAGTTACCGTCGAGCCGGGAATATACCTTCCCGATAAATTCGGCGTAAGGATAGAGGATTTTGTGATAGTCAGAGAAAACGGCTGCGAGAACATGACCAAAGCGCCTAAAGAGCTGATAATACTATAGTTTTTATGTTTCAAGCCGTTATGTACCGCACTCACAGCTATATGTGAAATGGCTGTCTGTTAAAAAATTATTAATCTCATCAAAAAAACTTAAAAAACACTTGCAAAATTCAATAAAATAGGTTAAAATGATTATAAGGGTATTTTCGTGCTAGAGCACGGAGAGATATCGGAATGTCGTGCAGCCTTGCTTTGGCGTAAGCGGCGTTTTTCAAATAATTTTTGGAGGTAAATAAAATATGGTAACTGCTGGAGATTTCAGAAATGGTATGACTTTTGAAGAGGACGGAAACGTAATGCAAATCGTTGAGTTCCAGCATGTAAAACCCGGTAAGGGCGCTGCTTTTGTAAGAGCAAAGGTAAAGAACGTTATTTCGGGTTCCGTTGTTGAAAAGACATACAATCCTACTGCAAAGTTCCCGACAGCTTTCGTTGAAAGAAAGGATATGGAGTATTCATATAACGACGGCGATCTTTATTATTTCATGGATCCCGAGTCATATGAGCTTGTTCCCGTAAACGCAGGCGAGCTTTCTGATAACTTTAAGTTCGTTAAGGAGAACATGGTATGTAAGATCCTTTCCTATAAGGGTAAGGTATTCGGCGTTGAGCCTCCTTACTTCGTTGATCTTGAAGTAACTGAGACTGACCCCGGCTTTGCAGGAAATACTGCAACAAACGCAACAAAGCCCGCTACTGTTGAAACAGGCGCAGAGATCAAGGTTCCTCTCTTT
>JBJERD010000118.1:0-3524 GCA_051882095.1 Oscillospiraceae bacterium | reverse complement strand
CTGCTCTCCCTGAGGTTTTGGAGGGATATCATAAAGCTCCTTATCGGTAAAATGTCTTTTGTTATCAAGCTGCATTTGTATCGGCTGATCCTTTTCCATAAGCGAATCCTTCACCGCAAAGAATACTGCCTCATATATAAGTTTGTCATCGGAAAACCTGACTTCAATTTTTGTCGGGTGAACATTGACGTCGATTATTTCGGGAGAAGCGTCGATACAAAGTACGCAGGCAGGAAATTTTCCTACCATTATCTGATTTCTGTATGCCTCTTCAAGAGCTCCGCAGCAGGTCTTTGATTTGACGTATCTGCCGTTAACAAAAAAGTTCTGAAATTTTCTGTTGGGCTTTGCAGAAAGAGGCTTCACAGTATATCCATGAACACGGATACCGTTCCAAGTATAGTCCACAGGTATAAGAGTATTGGCAAACTCTCTGCCGAATATCGAGTATATCCCCGAATATAGCTTTCCGTCGCCGGCAGTAAGTAGCTCGGTCTTATTATCCCTTATAAACTTGAAGGATATCTCCGGATGTGACAGCGCCAGCTTGCTGACAAAATTAGCAACGTTGTTTCCTTCGGAAGTATCTTTTTTAAGGAATTTTAGCCTTGCGGGAACGTTGTAAAAAATATCTCTCACAACAAAGGTAGTTCCGTCAGGACAGCCCGATTTCTCCATCAGGCGTTCTTCTCCGCCTTCTATAAGATAATGAGTGCCGTAATCCTCGTCAACAAGCTTTGTAAGTACTTCAACCTTGGCAACAGCGCTTATTGAAGCCAGCGCCTCACCTCTGAAACCAAGGGTAAGAATACTGTTCAGGTCGTCCTTTGAAGATATTTTGCTGGTTGCATGACGTAAAAAGGCTTTTTGTATATCCTGATCAGAAATACCGCTGCCGTTGTCGGTAACTCTGATATAAGTTCTGCCGCCGTTTTTTATTTCAACGGTGATAACATTAGCTCCTGCATCTATGGAGTTTTCCAGAAGCTCCTTGATTACCGACGCCGGGCGGTCTATTACCTCGCCTGCTGCGATAAGCTCTGATACCTCTTTGCTCAAAACATTTATGTGCGACATTTTCTCTCCCGACCTATTTCTTATAAACTAAACATATCTTATCAGATCTTTTACAAAGCTTCTGAGTTCTTCGTCGTCCATCTCGTCTATATTTGTTTTTCTCAGTTTTTCGGTAACGATGCTTTCACTTATCTTGTCAAATGAAAGCTGGTCTGCCGAAGCCTGTTTTACTGCAAGTCTTGCTTTTTTGTTTTCTTCTTCCATGTCAGACAGCAGCGACTTTGCTCTGTTGATTATCTTGGGCGGAAGACCTGCAAGCTTTGCTACCTCGATTCCATAGCTTTCGTCAACTCCGCCGGGAACGATCTTTCGTAAAAACTTTATTCCGTCTCCACGCTGTTTTACCGCAACCGAAAAGTTCTTCACTCCGTCAAGCTCATTTTCAAGCTCGATGAGCTCATGATAATGAGTAGCGAACAAGGTTTTGCAGCCCAGCGACTTTGAAGTGGAAATGTATTCCGAGACCGCTCTGGCAATGCTGATGCCGTCAAAAGTTGAAGTACCTCTTCCAACCTCGTCAAGAATAACAAGGCTGTTTTTGGTAGCGTGTTTTACTATATCGGCAACTTCGCTCATTTCCACCATAAATGTAGACTGCCCCGCCGTCAGGTCATCAGAAGCGCCTATTCTGGTGAATATCTGATCTACTACCGATATCTTTGCGTAATCGGCAGGGACAAAGCTTCCGATCTGCGCCATAAGCGTAATAAGTGCAACCTGACGCATATATGTTGATTTACCCGACATATTCGGTCCTGTGATAACAGCCATTCTGTTGCTTGTAAGGTCAAGGTATGTATCGTTAGGTACGAAAACCTCGTCCTTCTGCATAAGCTCAACTACAGGATGCCTTCCGTTTTTGATGTCAATTATACCGTCAATAGCGATTTCAGGCTTGGTATAGTTATTATTTATAGCTGCCGTAGCAAATGAGCACAGTACGTCTACGGAAGCCACAGCGTTGGCAGTTTCCTGAACAAGTCTCAGCTGTGTGGCAATAAACTCTCTCAGCTCAGCAAAAATCTCCTGCTCAAGATTAATAACCTTGTCGCTGGCGCCTAATATAGTATTTTCTGCAACTTTAAGTTCATCTGTAATGAATCTCTCGCAGTTTGCAAGCGTTTGTTTTCTTACATAGTTATCAGGAACAAGGTCATAATATGACTTGGTAACTTCAATATAATACCCGAAAACACGATTGTATCCTATTTTCAGATTTTTTATTCCTGTCTTTTCACGTTCCCTCTGCGCTATGTCCTCAATAATATCTTTTCCGCCGGTTATTATGTTTCTCAGACCGTCTAGCTGCTCGTTAAAGCCGTCTTTTATCACTCCGCCGTCTTTTACATTGACAGGAGGCTCGTCCACAAGAGCGTTTTCAATAAGATTTGAAACCGCTTCCAAAGTAGAAATTTTAGAATTAAGCGCAGAAAGAAGCTTTGACGAAAATCCCGAAAGTATCTCCTTTATCGAAGGGAGCTTCAGCGCTGTAAGAGAAAGAGATTTCAGATCTCTCGGGCTTGCAGTTTTGTACATTACCCTTGTCATCAGACGTTCAAGATCGTAAACCCCCGAAAGAATCTCAGTAAGCTCGCCTAGCTCCACGGGAGAATTTACAAGCTGCTCCACCGCATTGAGTCTGTCAATTATCTTTGACGGGTTTACAAGCGGCTGTTCAAGATAAGATTTCAACATTCTCTTGCCCATAGACGTTTTTGTATTGTCAAGCACCCAAAGGAGAGAACCTTTCTTTTCCTTGTTTCTTAATGTTTCGGTAAGTTCCAGATTTCTCCTCGCAGTAAATCCGATAGTCATTATGGGGTCTTTATCATGTCTTATTATTTCCGAAAAACGTCCTACCAGAGCCTTCTGGGTATCATGGATATAGGCAAACAATCCGCAGACTGAAAAAGCGTCAACAGAGTCCTGCTTTATATTCAGTGATTCGAGACTGTTGACGGAAAACTGCTGCAGAACCTCGTCGGTATGCACCAGCGGCGAAAAATCTCTTTCATCAAGAAGCTGTACAGTAGATTTCAGCTTATGCCTTATAAAATCGCCAATCTCCTTTACCGAAAGAAAAGCGTCGTTGATAAGGATCTCAACAGGCGAAAAGCGTGACAGCTCATTTATAGCATTATTCGCCATATCTTTTCCTGAAAATTCAAACAAATGCACCTCGCCTGTAGAAATATCCGCAAGACACATTGCACTTTCTTTATCTCTAACATAAAAAGAGCAGATGTAGTTGTTTGAAGTTTCATCAAGCAGGCTGCTCTCTATCAGCGTACCCGGCGTAACTACTCTGATGACCTCTCTGGGGACAAGCCCCTTGCAGGCTGCAGGGTCTGCCGTCTGCTCGCAGATAGCGACCATGTATCCTTTTTCAACAAGCCTTTTCAGATAGATATCGCAGGCATGATAAGGAACGCCGCACATAGGCGCAC
>JBJERD010000117.1:0-3525 GCA_051882095.1 Oscillospiraceae bacterium | reverse complement strand
AAAAGGTTCTGTTTCCGTCATCTGCAAGGCTGACGAATGCAAGAGCGGTATTTGCTTTTTCCGTAAAGCTTATAAGCGATGTGTCTATCCCTGCCGCTGCAAGCTCATGCCTGATCTTTCTGCCGAAAGGGTCTTTTCCCAGCTGAGTGATGAGCTTGGAATGACCGCCCAGAACGCTGAACGCTCCGCAGACATTTGCCGGCGCTCCTCCCACTTTGGGACTGAACGACTGAACTTCTTCAAAACCGCAGCCTGTCTGCCGGGGGATAAAATCTATAAGCGCCTCGCCTATGGCGGCAAGTGTTTGTTTTTCACATACCATAGCCGCACCTCCTCAGAAACCGTACATTGTTCCGTTAATGCCTTTTGCTTTGACGGCAACGACCTCTTCTTCGGGATAAAACCTTGTGGACATTACCGTTTCTCCGCCGTTGATATACACTTCAAGCCCCGACATATCCGCAATTATCCTTATGTCGCCTATCTTTTCAAGCTCGGCTTTTCTTACCGTTCTGCCGCAGCCGTATTTTTCATCGGTAAATCTCATTGTGAAGATCTTTTCTTTGCTGTCGTACTCAAGATAAAGCTTTTCGTCAAGATTCAGCGAAATATCATCCTCCGCTTGTGCGCATATATCAAACGGAAGGGAAGTTTTCAGACTGTCGCCGCTTCTGAGGGCTGCGTGATTTTTTCTCAGCCTGTTGAATTCGGCGATGGGGTACTGCTTTAATCTTCCGCCGCTGCCGACGGTTATTTCTCTGGGCAAGGTCAGACAGTGCTGCCAGCCCAGCTGAGTGGTGGCATTGCCGTATTCGGGCGTGTCCATACCGAACCAGCCTATCAGTATCCTTCTGCCCTTGTCGTCCGAAAAGGTCTGAGGAGCATAGAAATCAAAGCCCATATCCCATTCGGTAAAATCGCCCAGACTGCCGTTTTCAAGCTCGCCGTTGACCGAAAAATAGCCCGATTGATGCAGGTTCTGCCGCTTGGTCTCGCATTTGGTCATTCCCTGGGGGCATACGCTTAAAAAGCCCTTGCCGTCAATGCTGAAATAATCGGGACACTCCCACATATAGCCGTGATCGTCCTTTGTCACGCAAGAAGAATACTCCCAGTTTACAAGGTCGGAGGAATGATATATCAGCACGCAGCCTTTGTCTTCAAGAGTTCTTGCTCCCAGCACCATTTTCCACACGCTGCCGTCCTTCCACACCTTGGGGTCACGCACATGGCAGGAGCAGAACGGCGGATAGTCGCTGTTTTTCAGCAGGACTTCTTTCTCGCTCATCTCTGATGCGTCGGCTGACGTAACATGTATAACGTTAGCCTCTCTGCCTGCCGTAACATAGTCATAATCGCCCGACAGCTTTACATTTCCCGTATAGAAAATATGTAGAACGCCGTTGTTGACCACAGCGCTTCCCGAATAAACGCCGTGGCTGTCCTCTTTGATATCGGGCATGAGCACAGCCTTGTCGAATTTCATATCAAAGAGATCTTTTCCGTGATAATGTCCCCAGCCTCTGTCGGAATGACCGTCCGCTCTTTCGGGACTGTATTGAAAATAGACCTGATATTCGCCGCCAAAAAAGCTCAGCCCGTTAGGGTCGTTGAGCCACCCCTTTGGGGGTTCGAGGTGAAATCTCTGACGGAAGGTGTTTTTGTTTGCCTTTTCCATTGTAATATCTCCTTTTTATGACTGTATGTTCAGCAGGGTTTCGCCTGAATTTACAGCGGCGTGGGCAACAGTATCCACAGAAGCGTAATCATCGGAATTTGTTACTATCACGGGGGTAACGATCCTGTAGCCTTTGCTTACTATAAGCTCCTTGTCAAAGGTGATGAGCGTCTGACCCTTAGTTACCTTGTCGCCCTCGGAAACAAGTGCTGTAAAGCCTTCTCCTTCAAGCTCCACTGTGTTTATGCCAATGTGGATAAGCAGCTCGCAGCCGTTGTCAAGCCTGAGTCCTATGGCGTGATGCGTATCGAAAAGCGTTTCGACTACTGCGTTGTCGGGGGCGACGATCTTGTTTTCGTCCGGTTCGACTGCACAGCCCTTGCCCAGTATCTCCTGTGCAAATGTTTCGTCGGGGACCTCTGCAAGAGTAACAGCCTTTCCGCTTACGGGAGAAGCAACGGTGATAACGTCTTCTGCTGCCGCAGTCTCAGGCGCTATATATGATATCGGTTCCACTATCTAAAGTATAATGCATTTCCTTGTGTTTGTCCATTGACAAACAATATAAACTTACCATTGCGGATTATATGGTTTCACACAGTTTCATATTATTGAATGAGATATTTCATGCATTGTGACTATTTATCAGTTGATCTTCTTTCAATAATATCATAATCGAGAGTAAGCGTTTTAGGCACGGGGCTGTTTCTTTTTAGAGAATCAAGCAGCATATGTGCGGCTTCGGCTCCGGCTGTACGATAATGAAAATGAACGGAGGACAGGGGTGCTGCGGCGGCACGGCAAAGCTGAGAATCACCCAGACCGGCGATCATGATATCTTCGGGTATTTTCAGACCGTGTTCAATGCAGCATATCTCAGCGCCTGCGGCAATACTGTCGGTTGCGCAAAAAATAAAGTCATACTCTGTTTTGTTTTTCAGCAAGACCTCAGCCTTTTCATGACCCGATTCCATTTTGAACTCGGCTGTTTGCATATCATGTTTTCCGATGCTTATATCATTGTCGTGAAGGGCTTTGAGAAAGCCTTCTTTTCTTGCAAGACCTGCCGCTTTGTCATCATCGGTCACGCCGATAAAAGCAGGCTTTTTTCCGCCTTTTTTTATCATAAGCTCAGTCAGGGAATATGAGGCTTCAAAGTCGTTGTGGCATACGCAGCTCAAGCCTCTGTATTCCTGTCCCACAATTACCACAGGAACTCTCATTTTTTTCAGAACGGCGTCGTGCAGCTTGGTAAATACCGTAGCAAGAAAGATAACTCCGTTCACACGGTTGTTTCTGAAAAGCTCCAGATACTCCACTTCTTTCCGGGGGTCGTTGGCGGAATTCACAAGCAGCAGCTGATACCCCTCTTCACTTAGCACCTGACTTATTCCCTCAACTTCTCTTGCGCAGCTTTCGCTGGAAAGCTTAGGGATTATCACGCCTACAAGCTTTGTGATCCTTGTGCGGACATTGCGTGCCTGTATGCTTGGGCAGTAGCCTGTTTTATCAATGGCGGACTGGATAAGTCTGCGTTTTTCGTCGCTGATATAACCGTCGTTAAAATATCTGCTTACAGCCGATTTTGAAACTCCTGCGATCTTGGCGAATTCTGTTATATTCATTGAGTATTCGCTCCTTTCACTAACAATTATATAATATCGGGCAGAGATTTGCAATACGGTTTTTGGATAATAAATTTTTGACATAAAAACGCTGACGAAAGTTCTGTGGGGGCAAAAAAGCTGACATAGCATTACGCATGGCAGCGGAGTTTGTTGAAAAAGTGCAGAATTAAAGTTTAGGGTCAAGCCCTTTTTAAAGGGCTTGTGGGGGTCGAGGGGGCA
>JBJERD010000116.1:0-3526 GCA_051882095.1 Oscillospiraceae bacterium | reverse complement strand
CTTCATATCAGAGAGGAATACGGCAAAAACGACCATCATATCGTAGAAGCCATGTTCAAGGCAGTGGCTCACGCCTTGAAGGACGCTATGGAGATAAGCGGAAAAGGGGTATTATCAACTAAAGGAGTGCTGTAAATGATAGCAATAATCGACTACGGTGCAGGCAACATTTTTTCGGTAAAAAATGCCCTGGACTATCTTGGCTACAAAAATAAGCTTACAGACAAAAAAGAAGAAATTGAAAACGCAGATGCAATAATTCTGCCGGGAGTGGGAGCTTTCCCATGGGCAATGAATATGCTGAAGCTGAGCGGACTTGTTGACACAATAAAAGAGCAGTCGCAGAAAAAGCCATTTCTGGGCATTTGTCTTGGTATGCAGCTGCTGTTTGAGAAAAGCTTTGAGTTTGAGGAGTGCGAGGGTCTTAGCTTGATATCAGGCTATGTGGATAAAATTCACGAGCCTGAGCTGGTTATCCCTCACATGGGTTGGAATAAGCTTGTGTACAATCATGACTGTCCTCTGTTCAGCGGTCTGACAGACGAAGAGTATGTTTATTTTGTACATTCTTACAAGGCGTTCTGCGAGGACAAGAATTTGTACGCCTATTGCGAGTACGGCAACAAAGTCCCTGCCATGGTCTCGGACGGAAAATACATTTACGGCGCACAGTTCCACCCTGAAAAGTCTGGCAAAACGGGCTTGAAAATTCTTGAGAACTTTGCAAAGCTGTCAGGGGAGGGAAAGTAAATGCTTGCTAAAAGAATAATACCCTGCCTTGACGTCCGTGACGGCAAGGTGGTAAAGGGAGTAAATTTTGAGGGCATAAAAGAGGTCGGCGACCCCGTTGCCTGCGCTTACGAATACAATTTACAGGGCGCAGACGAGATAGTATTCTACGACATCACAGCCTCTCACGAGGGCAGAGGAGTAATGCTTGACGTTGTAAGAGAAACCGCCAAAAAAGTGTTTGTACCTCTCACTGTGGGCGGAGGAATAAAGACTGTTGACGACATCAGAGAGACCCTAAGAGCAGGAGCAGATAAAGTTTCGGTAAATTCTCAGGCTGTGCAGAATCCTCAGTTAATAAAAGAGGGCGCTGATATTTTTGGCAGCCAGTGCATTTGCGTAGGAATAGACGCCAAGAAGACAGCCGACAACAAGTGGACTGTTTACATAAACGGCGGAAGAATAGATATGAAGCTTGACCTTATCGACTGGGTAAAGCAGATAGAGCAGCTTGGCGCTGGCGAGATCTGTCTCAATTCGATAGATACCGACGGCGTCAGAGGCGGATTTGATCTGCCAATGCTCAAAGCTGTATGCAGTGCAGTAAAGATACCTGTTATCGCCAGCGGCGGAGCAGGAAAGCTTTCCGACTTTGCAGAGGCGTTCCTTGAAACCGACTGCTCGGCGGCACTTGCGGCAAGTCTGTTCCATTTTAAGGAGCTGACTGTACAGCAGGTCAAAGAGGATTGCAGGAGCAAGGGGATCATTGTAAGATAATATTTAATGCATGAAAGGAAATAAACATGAACCCAATAAAAATCGATATTAACGACCTTGACAAATACTTTGCCAAAAGCGAGCTTACCCCTGCTATTGCTTTTGACGTTGACACCAAAACCGTGCTTATGCTTGCGTACATGAACAAGGAAAGTCTGAAAAAAACTCTTGAAACAGGCTATACATGGTATTGGAGCCGTTCAAGACAGGAGTACTGGAATAAAGGCGCAACAAGCGGTCATTTGCAGAAGGTGGTATCAATTTATGCCGATTGCGATAATGATACCTTGCTTTTGAATGTAAAGCAGACTGGTGCAGCTTGTCATACAGGCTCTTACAGCTGCTTTTTCAATGAAATTTATAATGAGGATGAGGAGAATTGATATGACAGTCTATCAGGAAATTTTTGAGGTCATCAAACAGCGCAAGGCTGCTTTTGAAAATGGTACAGCGCAGGAAAATAGCTATACAGCTTACCTTTTCGATAAGGGCGTTGATAAGATATGTAAAAAGGTCGGCGAAGAAGCCGCCGAAACTATTATCGCAGCCAAAAACGGCGATAACGACGAGCTTATGAACGAGATAAACGACCTGCTGTATCACGTTATGGTGCTTGCAGCCAATCAGGGTCTTGACTGGTCGGACGTTGAAAAGGTCCTTGACGAGAGAAACGAAAAAAGCGGAAATCTCAAGACCTTTCATCAGGTGGATAAGAACAGCTGAGACGATCGGACTGCGGTCTGCGGCTTGTTCTTTTTAAGAAATCACGCCTTTTGCCGGATTTTTTCGCAGAAACAGTAACATTAATATATCCTTCTGAATATGATGTAAAGAAGTAAAAAATTACTTTAGGCATAGCCTTGAATTTACATTAGTCAGGAGGATTTATTTATGAGTGAGCAAAACAGCAATGCAAACAGACCGTTCAGAGAAGCAGTCTGCATTGACGCAATGAGAGTGTTTGACTCGTGCAGCTCTCAGGAATGTCTTGAGGATCTGGAGTTTTCGTTTGACGGCTGCGATCAGGAGACGATCAACTGTGCCGATTATATCAAAAGCAAATGCATTGAAGTAGTCGGCGTTACCTTCGCTATCGACCCCGTGCCGTTCAACAAGGGCTTTTTCACCGTTGATATTACTTATAATTTCCGTGCGGAAATAGAGGTGTATAACTGCGATAAAAAGCCGCCCGTTATCGTATACGGAAAAGCAAGCTTCTCTAAGAAGGTCATTCTCTACGGAAGCGACGGAAATATACAGAGGTTCGTTTCGGGCGAGAAGTGCCATTCAGGCAGCGGTCAGACCAAAACAAGCGGCTGCGCAAGCTGCTGCTCTTCGGGAACTCCGCCTACTGCAACTGTCAGCATAGCAAATCCTATGTGCCTTGACACCAAGCTTGTGCCCGTTTGCGGATGTCCCGAATGTAAGCAGGTGCTTATAACTATTGGAATTTTCGCCATTGTTCAGCTCCAAAGACCTGTTCCTATCATGGTTCCGGCATATGATTACTGCCTGCCCGAAAAGGAATGTTCAACAAATACCGACAGCCCTTGCCAGCTGTTTGATAAGATACAGTTCCCCACAAACGAGTTTTTCCCCAGAAGTCTTGACAGTGATGAGCCGTCAGGCTGCGGCTGCACAGATGCCCGGAAATCTGAGGACAGCTCCGAACAGCAGCAGTAATCAAACGAATGAATTATATGCATTTACAACAAATGCCGCAGACAAATAAGTCTGCGGCATTTTCCATGGTTATTTATGCAAATTCTATCTCACCTGTGTTTCTTGCTTTGCTGATAGCCAGATCAAAGTCGGTGAAAAGACCTGTGTATTTCAGTGGCTTTCTTATCGCTATTGCTCCCGCTCTGAGAGAAAGGGGAACTTCTCCCTTGCTGTATGCAACAGCTTCACCGTTGCGGCTGAGAGCCTTTTGTCCGATCCTGATGACTTCGTCCACATTTTCAAGACCTGTCACCATAACAAATTCGTCTCCGCCAATTCTGAATACAAGCATATCCTC
>JBJERD010000115.1:0-3539 GCA_051882095.1 Oscillospiraceae bacterium | reverse complement strand
GTAAGGGGAAGCCCTGCGATAGAGGGCTTCCCCTTATTCTGAGCATAATTAGTTTCTTCAGCAGACTAAATCATTGTAACAAATGATGCGGCTTGTCGCAAAATCAAAAAATCCGTGAGCGCAGCGAACACCATAATTGTCAATTGTCAACTGTCAATTGTCAATTGAAGCCCAAACCCTGTTCTCTTGACTATCGGGCAGCAAAGTATTATAATATTATTCGGACTAACAGCGGAAAACCCGCAGAACACAAACCAAAAGGAGGTACGCTTCCTTCGGGAAGCAGGGTCAAAATGGAAAGCTATAAAGAATTGCTTATGCAGGTAAAAACACTTGTTATATTTAAAGGTATGAGAGAGCGCAGCGTTATAAAAAAGCTCATTGCCGCACTTGAAGCGGCAGAATCGGGCGACGTCGAATGTGCGGTGGAGAAGTATTCCGACTTTGTGGCGCAGCTGTATACCCATTCGGATGATCTTACGCAGTATGTTTTAAAGCTTACCCTTGAAAACGAAAATCTGTATATGCTTCGCAAGGGTGAGGGAAAGCAGACTGGTATGCTGCTTGACGAGTGCCTTGCAAACGAGCTTCAGGTGCTGCAGGAGCTTTCGGAGATACCGTCGGAGGAGCTTATCTCAAAGATAGATTACGACGGCTTTCTGCCCCATTACAGAACCGAAAAGCTTGACTTCTCGCAGATATATGCAGACAGGATACATCAGATAGACCAGTTCGGCTACGGCATTTATTCAAGGTACCATGTGTTTGTCATCAAGGACGGCGTTATAGTGCCGGTTGAATATCCCGACCCCATAAAGCTGTCGCAGCTGTCGGGCTATGAGCGTGAAAGGCAGGAGGTCATCGACAACACTCTTGCACTTCTGAAAGGCAGACCTGCCAACAACGTGCTTCTTTACGGCGACTGCGGAACGGGCAAGTCATCCACAGTCAAGGCTATAGCCAACGAGTATTACACTCAGGGACTGCGCCTTATCGAGCTAAAGAAAAAGCAGCTGCATGAGATCCCCGCAATAGTTGAGACCATAAGCAAGAATCCGCTGAAATTCATTATCTTTATCGACGACCTTTCCTTTACCGAGGACGACGATGATTTTGCCGCTCTGAAGGCGATACTGGAGGGAAGCGTTTCCTCAACTGCCGCAAATCTTGTTATCTATGCGACCTCCAACAGACGTCATCTTGTAAGAGAGACCTTCTCCGCAAGAGAGGGCGATGAGATACATTTCAACGACACAATGCAGGAGCTTCTTTCGCTTTCCGACCGTTTCGGACTTACCGTTACATATTCAAAGCCAAACAAGGAGCTTTTCCTTTCGGTGGTAAGAGACCTTGCGGCGCAGTATGAACTTAAAACTCCCGTTGACGAGGTCTGCAAAAAAGCCGAGGCTTTCGCTCTCACAAGAGGCGGACGCTCGCCCAGAGTTGCCAAGCAGTTTATAGAGTATCTGAAAGGAACCGAAGACTGATGCTTACATTTGAAAAGATAACCGATGACGAGGGTCTGCAAAAGAATGCGGCGCTTGCCGATGAAATATGGCACGAATACTTTGCTTTTCTGCTTTCGCCTGAGCAGATAGATTATATGGTTGAGAAATTCCAGTCATATGATGCAATGAGATCACAGCTTGCGCAGGGCTATTCGTATTACGGTATATTTGCAGACGGCGTGCAGGCAGGGTATTTCTGTGTCTGCGAAAAGCCGGACAACACTCTGTTTCTCTCAAAGCTTTATCTGAAAAAAGTGTACCGTGGAAAGGGATTCGCTTCAAAAGCCTTCGAGGCAATAAAGAATATCGCCGCAGAAAAGGGAAATACTATGGTATGGCTCACCGTAAACAAGCATAACGACCATTCCATAGATGTATACAAGCACTGGGGAATGGAGCTTATCCGCTCGGAGGTCACGGACATAGGCTGCGGCTTTGTAATGGATGACTATGTTTTCGGTTTTAAGCTGTGAGCTTTTTGGGCAAAATACAAGAAGATTGTACAAAATGCATAACCGCTGTGCAGGTCGGATATTTTTTTAGTGAATTTTATAAAAATGCGAAAAAAGACTTGACAAAGCGGTTTGCGTTTGGTATAATAATTAAGTCGTTGCAAGCTTGGACCATTGCGGCGACGTTAAATAACCTGTGAATTAGTAGCTCAGTTGGCAGAGCATTTGACTTTTAATCAAAGGGTCCGGGGTTCGAATCCCCGCTAGTTCACCAGCAGGAGTATCTCCTGCATGATAATGAGCCTCCGATGTTTTGTCGGAGGCTTATTTGTTTATTCGGATAATACGGCAATAAAGCTTGATTTGTCCTCTGCCGTGTGTTATAATGATATGTAGTGAATTTCAGCATAAGCCTTTCGGATAGGAGATGAAACAAAACTATGAGCATGAAAAGAAAAATGCCCGTACTGCTGACTGCGGCGGCTGTGCTTATGTCGCTGTGCGTAACGGGCTGCAATAAAAACGAAAGCAAAACTGCGGACAGTCAAGCTGAGACCAAAAAGCCCAGCTCAAATACTGCGCTTTCCCCTGTGGAGCTTAAAGAGTACGCTTTCCCTGAATTTATGGAAAACATCAAAACGCCCGATATGCTTTCCAATCTGAAATATTCCTCCTTCGATAAAGAAAAATCGGTAAAAGAGGTTGAAGAGCAGCCCTTTGAAGAATATGAGTGCATAGAAAGCTGTGATGATACATATTATACTTTTAAAAAGGATAATCATGTGGGAGTAATAAACAAACATGGTACGATAATAATCGACGCCGATAAATATTCGTCGGCGGAGTTTGTATCACAATCGCTGGTGAAGCTTGATTATTCCGAAAAAAGCGGCGTACCGTCCGATTTTTTACGACTGACTGACGGCTACGGAAAGCTGATCGAAGACTTTGGTTTTTCCGAGGACGGAATCGTGTTTGCGGAAGAAAAAGACGAGAATACAGGAGCAGTTCTCTATGCGCTGACGGTTGACGGTGTAAAGGTCTACGACGGCGGCTGGGAAAAGGTAACGCCTATTTCTTCGGACGAGCTTGTAACGGCGCAGAAGCCTGCCGCCGCCTACAGAGCTTCCTTGGCGGGAGCAAGCTATATCATCACCTTTGATAAGTATTACAACTTTCAGATATACGAGGGCGTTTACGGAAAAATAAAGCTGAAAATAGGCAATGTTTACGGCGAGTGCTATATCCTCGATTCGGACGACTACAGCGAGCTTAATAAAATGATAACCAGCTTCGGCGATGAAAGCTATGTAACTCAGCCCAGCAAGGACGTTACCCTTGATTATATCCAGATAGTTTTCGGAATGAGCACCGACGACATGGTGGAAATAACTATCTCCTCCGACGGCTATTGCCTTACCGACAGCGTGACCCATAACGAGCAGCCGGCAAACAAGTATTTCTCGGTGCTCAGCAAGGAGACATTCATTGACCTTGTAAACTGGGTTAACGAGGCGCTTTCAGAGGAATATGAATGAACACAAGTTTTTGCGTTGTTGACATAAACACAAAAATGTGA
>JBJERD010000114.1:0-3553 GCA_051882095.1 Oscillospiraceae bacterium | reverse complement strand
AACGGTCATTGAGGAGGAAGTGCAGGATATTCCCGACGGCGATGTTATCATCGCAACAGGTCCGCTCACTTCTGACGCTCTTGCTGAAAGTATCCACAAGCTGTGCGGAGATTATCTATATTTCCACGACGCAGCCGCACCTATCGTGACCTATGAAAGTCTTGATAAGGAAAAGGTGTTTTTCGCTTCAAGATACGGCAAGGGCGAGGCTGATTATATCAACTGTCCCATGGACAAGGACGAGTATCTCAGATTTTATAACGAGCTGATAAACGCCGAATCCGCACCGCTCCATGAGTTTGACAAGGAGCATTTCGGCAAGGATAATTTCAAGGTCTACGAGGGCTGTATGCCCGTGGAGGTACTTGCCAAGCGTGGCGAGGACACCATGCGCTTCGGACCCTTGAAGCCGGTTGGACTTACCGACCCGAGAACAGGAAAACGTCCTTATGCTGTAGTACAGCTGAGAGCCGAAAATGCACAGGGTACGCTTTATAATCTCGTGGGATTTCAGACCAATCTGAAATTCGGCGAGCAGAAAAGAGTTTTTTCGCTTATCACGGGACTTGAAAACGCCGAGTTTATGCGCTACGGCGTAATGCATCGAAATACGTTTATAAATTCGCCCAAGCTGCTCAACGAACAGTTCAATATGCGAAGCCGTGAGGATCTTTTCTTTGCAGGACAGATAACAGGCGTTGAGGGCTATATCGAGTCGGCGGCAAGCGGAATTTTCGCAGGGCTTAACATGGCTCGAAGACTTTCGGGAAAGGCATATGTATCGCTTCCCGAAACGACAATGCTTGGTGCCCTTTCAAAATATATCAGCGACCCTTATGTGGAAAAGTTCCAGCCTATGGGCTGCAATATGGGAATACTTCCCGAGCTGCCCGAAAGGATAAGAGATAAAAAGCTGAAATATGAAATGATAGCTCAGAGAGGTCTTGACGATCTTGACAAAGCAATCGCTGAATTTTAGTGGGGTATATAAAAATGAAAAGGAGAATTATCTCATATTTAATTGCCCTTGTTGCAGCAGGATTGTGTACTTCAGCAAACTTTTATCTGCTCATAAAAGGCGTGATGATGAATTCACATGGAATGTATTATTCCGACTTATCTTTAGCTTTTCTGTTTGCAGCCGATATTTTTCTTTTCGCCGAATTTATATTCTTTGGCATAAAGGATAGTTTTGGACAGCTTGCGATCAGATTTGTTATTCACAATGCTTTTTCGGTAATATGTTCGTTTGGCGGTTATTTTATATACAAGCTCAGAGAGGGTGAAATGCTGTTTTTCCCTTCATCATATACTGTGCTGAGAGTTTTAGTTCCGTTTTGTATACGGGGATTTTTGATAATTTCGTCAGCCACCGCCGTGGTTTGCTTGATAATTCATTTGATTCTTAACGCTTTAAAACACAAAAACAAGAAAAATTAGTATTTTACTTTTTAATAAAAAGGAGAATGTCTGATGAACATAGTAATAGACGCATTCGGCGGAGACAATGCTCCGCTGGAGGTAATAAAGGGCGCTATTGACGCTCAGAAGGATTTTAAGATAGACGTTACTCTTGTCGGTGACGAGGACAGAATTAAGAAATGTGCAGCCGATAATTCGCTTGATATCTCCGCTTTGAAGATAAAGCACGCAGATACCGTTATCGAGGTCTGCGAGGAGCCAACAAGCGTTATCAAAAGCAAAAAGGACTGCTCAATGGCTGTAGGTATGCAGATGCTTGCAGACGGCGAGGGCGACGCTTTTGTTTCGGCAGGCTCTACAGGTGCGCTTGTGGTGGGCGCAACATTTATCGTTAAGAGATTGAAGGGCATCAAAAGACCTGCTCTTGCTACTATCCTGCCGACAGCGACTACTCCTACAATGCTTCTCGACAGCGGAGCAAACGCAGACTGCCGCCCCGAAATGCTTGTTCAGTTCGGTATCATGGGTACTGCTTATATGAATAAGATCATGGGAGTAAAAGCTCCAAAAGTCGGTCTTGCAAATATCGGCTCTGAGGAATCAAAGGGCAGAGAGCTGGAGCTGGAAACATACAAGCAGCTCAAAACAGCACCCCTTAACTTTACAGGCAATATCGAAGCAAGACAGATACCTCTCGGCGACTGCGACGTGGTAGTTACGGACGGTTTCAGCGGAAATCTGATGCTGAAGCTTTACGAGGGCATGGCAAAGTTCTTCTCGGGCGAGCTTAAAACTCTGCTCACCAAGGACTTCAAGTCTAAAATCGCAGCTCTTATGGTCATGAACAACGTCAAGGAGTTCAAGAAGAAGGTAGATTACTCCGAATACGGCGGAGCGCCGCTGCTGGGTACTGCAAAGCCTGTTATCAAGGCGCACGGCTCATCAAATGCCAAGGCTTTTTATAACGCAATAAGACAGGCAAAGCAGTTTACCGAAACAAAGGTCATCGACGAGATTACCACCGCCCTTGACAGCATGAAAAAAGCAACTGTTTAATACATAGCATATTGTCTTTATGAACACCGAAAGGAGTGTTTTTATATGGACGAGCAGACGAGCATGAAGCAGCTTCAGGAAAAGATAGGCTATCATTTTAAAAACGAAAAGCTGCTGTATGAAGCTCTTTCACATTCTTCATTTGCAAATGAAAACAAAAAATCACGCACCAGCAATGAAAGACTTGAATTTCTGGGAGATTCGGTGCTTTCGATAGTTGTTTCGGATTATATATTCAAGCACTTCACCCACATTCCCGAGGGAGAGCTTACAAAGCTGAGAGCCTCGCTTGTGTGCGAAAGCTCGCTGTATGAGTTTTCTAAAAAGATAGATCTTGGCAATCATATTTTTCTCGGAAAGGGCGAGGAGCTTACAGGCGGCAGAGAGCGTCCGTCAATAATTTCCGACGCTTTTGAGGCAGTTATAGCCGCAATTTATCTTGACGGCGGAATGGAAGCCGCAGCACCGTATATCCTTTCGTTTATCCCGGAGGATATTACGCCAAAGGGTGCGGCAACATTTCACGATTATAAAACAAGTCTCCAGGAGATAATTCAGAAAAATCCCGAGGAGAAGATAGTTTATCACCTCAAATCCGAATCGGGTCCCGACCACGACAAGCATTTCACCGTTCAGGTGCTGCTTAACAATAACGTAATAGGCGAGGGAGTAGGCAGGTCAAAGAAGACTGCCGAGCAGGCTGCCGCAAAGGAAGCCCTTTCTCTTATGGGAATTGAATTCTGATGGGGCACAGTAATATTTCAATATTCGTTCCTCATGTGGGCTGTCCTCATATGTGTTTCTTCTGCAATCAGCGGACTATAACGGGAACGCAGGAGATACCTCACGGTGAAGATGTTATCCGCATATGCAGTCAGGCGGCAGAGCAGGTCAGAGACCCTTCGCAGACCGAAATTGCATTTTTCGGCGGAAGCTTCACAGCTGTTCCAAGAGAATATATGCTGGAGCTTCTCACCGCCGCAAAGGACTTTGTGGGCGATGATAAATTTAAAGGCATACGCATTTCCACACGCCCCGACTGCATTGACGAGGAGATACTTGACATTCTGAAAAG